>NZ_BAAATE010000009.1:0-41392 GCF_039533245.1 Nonomuraea recticatena
AAAACGCTCGGCTGGGAAACCCCAGCCGAGCGTCTCGCTATGCTGCTGGCCGCAGCCAGTTGATCAATCAGTGTTGCGACGACCTCTGGAATTCGCCCGGTCACGATGGGGGCGTCACCTTCCCGCCGTGAAAGGAAGCCCTCGATGTCCGCAGTCACCGCCGTCCCCGCCGCCGACAACGCCGCCGCGCTCGCCCACTTCACGGCGCGCCTGGCCTTCGAGACGGACGTCTCCGACGTCGCCGCCGATCTTGCCGACAAGGCGGAGGGCGTCGTGGTGATCGACTCGCGCAGCCTGGAGAGCTGGAACCAGGGGCATGTCGAGGGCGCGATCCACCTGCCCACCCGTGAGATCGCGGCCAGGGCCGAGGGCCTGGTGCCGCGCGAGGCCACGGTGGTGGTCTACTGCTGGGGCCCCGGATGCAACGGCGGCACGAAGGCGGCGCTGGAGTTCGCCAGGCTCGGCTACCGGGTCAAGGAGATGATCGGCGGCTTCGAGTACTGGGCGCGTGAGGGCTTCCCCGTCGAGACCGCGAGCGGCGTGGCCAGGCGCTCCATCGACCCGCTGACCGCTCCGGTGTCGGGCGTGGCCTGCGCCTGCTGACCGATGTGGCGCCCCCGGCTGTAACACGGCGGCCGGGGGCGATCATGTTTTACCCCGTCTGGCGTGAGTCAACCCCTACCGGCTCAGCAGGGCCTCGACGATCGCGACCTCGTTCTGGTCGATCCTGCTCTCGCCGTCCTCCAGGTCCCACAGGGCGTCCTGCAGGACGCGGCCGAGGGTCCAGCCCACCGCCCTGTCCCTGTCGAGCCCGAGCCCCTCGACCATCTGGTCGAACCTGCGCAGCAGGGTGCCGCGCACGTCGGTGGACGGCCAGCGGTTGCGCAGCGCGGGCAGCAGTTCGAAGCCGGGGTCGCCCACCAGCGGTTTGGGATCGATGGCCAGCCACGGCTCGCGCCCGCCGGCCAGGACGTTGCTGTAGTGCAGGTCCCAGTGCAGCAGCCGGTCTCCCGCCTCGCCCGCCAGCTCGCGGACAGCCGCCGCGCACCGCTCGATCCACGGCAGGTCGTCGGGGTGCGCCCTGCGCGCCTGCTCGGGCGTCGCCTCCAGCATGTCCGTGGCGATGTCGGCCAGCGTGCGCATCCCCTCGGGACCGGGATGGGCGACCAGGCGGGCGAGGAGCCTGGTGAGGATCTCCAGCGCCTCGGTGACGTCGGGCATCTCCTCGAGGGAGCGCCTGCCTTCGAGCCGTTCGAGCAGGAGGGCGTTGGCCTGGTGAGGAGAGGACGGCGAGGGCACGGTCGCCTCGTCGAGCAGGCGGACGACGCCGTCGCCCGCCCACACGCGCAGCCCTGGGCCCTCGCCGACGTTCTCCTCGGTGGCGGGCTGGAGCTTGAGCGCGGCGCGGGTGCCGTCGGGGCGCACGACGGGCAGCACCAGCGAGACCACCCCGTGCATGACGGGGCCGTCGGGCCGCAGCTCCCACCTGCCGAGGAAGTGCTCGGCCAGCGCGGGCAGAGCGGCGGTCCACTCGGGGCCCGCGTCGTCGGCGTACCTCAGGTGGGAGGCGGCCAGCTCGGCGGGCACCTCGATCATCAGAAGTGCCAGGGGAAGGGGGACCAGTCGGGCTCGCGCTTCTCGAGGAAGGAGTCGCGGCCCTCGGCCGCCTCGTCGGTCATGTAGGCCAGACGGGTGGCCTCGCCCGCGAACACCTGCTGGCCGACCAGGCCGTCGTCGATGAGGTTGAAGGAGTACTTCAGCATCCGCTGCGCGGTGGGCGACTTGCCGTTGATCTTGCGAGCCCACTCCAGGGCCGTCGCCTCGAGCTCGGCGTGCGGCACCA
The DNA here is from genome assembly GCF_039533245.1 of Nonomuraea recticatena. Lineage (NCBI taxonomy): Bacteria > Bacillati > Actinomycetota > Actinomycetes > Streptosporangiales > Streptosporangiaceae > Nonomuraea > Nonomuraea recticatena. The sequence continues at coordinate 1,844 of NZ_BAAATE010000009.1, forward strand.
CCGCGTTGACCATGCCCATCCTGTGGGCGTCGGCCGCGGTGTAGGTGTCGCCGAGGAAGAAGATCTCGCGGGCGAACTTCTGGCCCACCTGGCGGGCCAGGTAGGCCGAGCCGAAGCCGCCGTCGAAGCTGGCGACGTCGGCGTCGGTCTGCTTGAAGCGCGCGTGCTCCTCGCTGGCCAGCGTGAGGTCGGCGACGACGTGCAGGCTGTGCCCGCCGCCCGCGGCCCAGCCGGGCACCACGCACATGACGATCTTCGGCATGAAGCGGATGAGCCGCTGGACCTCAAGGATGTGCAGCCGGCCCGTCGCAGGGGTGCCGTCGGCGTACTGGTAGCCGTCCTTGCCGCGGATGCGCTGGTCGCCGCCGGAGCAGAAGGCCCAGCCGCCGTCCTTGGGGGAGGGGCCGTTGCCGGTCAGCAGCACGCAGCCTACGTCGGTGGTCTGCCTGGCGTGGTCGAAGGCCCGGTAGAGCTCGTCGACGGTCTGCGGCCTGAAGGCGTTGCGCACTTCGGGCCTGTTGAAGGCGATGCGCACGGTGCCCTGGTCGACGGCCCTGTGGTAGGTGATGTCGGTGAAGTCGAAACCCTCGACGACCTGCCAGGCCTTGGGGTCGAACAGCTCGGAGACCATGGGTCAAGAGCCTAACGGATCTGCCGCTCGCCCCTTCGGCCCGCTCCAGCCGCGCGACGGTGCAGCGCGGGCCCCACGCCGGCGCGGCCGTGCGGGAGGCCACCGGCCTGCACGAGGTGGCCTCCGTACGGCTACCGCGCCGCGGGGTTCCACGGCGCGGGATCGCCGGCTAACCCACCTTGCGGCCCTCGGCGCGCAGCTCGGCCAGCAGTTCGCCCTGGCCCGCGAGCATGTCGGTGAGGATGCGCCTGGCGTCGACGAGCAGGTGAGCCAGGTCCGGGCTCGACAGCTCGTAGACGACGGTCGCGCCGTCTCGGGTGGCGTTCACGATCCCGGCTCTGCGTAGCACCGCTAGTTGCTGGGAGAGACTGGAGGCCTCGATCTCGATCTCGGTGAGCAGGTCCCTGACGGGTCGTGGACCCTCTCGAAGGAGCTCTAGAACCTGGATGCGCACGGGATGCCCGAGCGTGCGGAAGAAATCTGCCTTGGCCTGGTACAGCGGAACGGGCATGCGACTATCGTAATATACCGAGTTGCACAATTCTTCAACTTGATAGGATGATGGCGGGCATCGAGGGAGTGGAGCCATGGGGCGAGGCAGAGCCAAGGCGAAGCAGACGAAGGTCGCTCGCGAGCTGAAGTACACCAACCACCACATCGACTATGAGCGGTTGCGCGAGGAGCTCGGCGCCGACTCGACGAGGAGTGACGCGGGGTCCGCGGAGCCGTCGCGCGATTCGGCGACGACGTCCTCCGGGTGACGCTTTTCACTGCATGACGGGCGGTCGGCCGGGGAGGAACCTGGTGTGATCGCCCGAGCCGGGCAGATGGTCGCCGCGCTGGCCGTCACCCAGACCGCTGGATATGGCGTGCTCTACTACGCCTACTCGGTCTTCCTCCCCCCATGCGGGTGGAGCTGCGAGCGAGCATCACTCAGGTGGCGGGCGCTTTGACGCTCGCCGTCCTGGTGTCAGGCCTGGTCGCGCCGCTGGTCGGGCGAGTGCTCGACGCAAGGGGCGGCCGGGGCCTGATGACGGTGGGGCTCGCTGCTGGGGGCGGCCGCGCTGCTGGCCTGGTCACAGGTCACGACGCTGGTCCAGCTGTACCTGGTCCTCGCGGTCGTCGGCCTGTCCTCGGCGATGGTCCTCTACGAGGCCGCCTTCGCCGTGGTCGTGGCCTGGCACCCGGTCGAGAGCAGGGCGCGGGCGCTGCTGGCGGTCACGATCGTGGCCGGATTCGCCTCCAGCATCTTCCTGCCGCTGACCGGCCTGCTCGTCGACAGGTACGGCTGGCGCACCGCCCTGGTCGTGCTCGGCGTGGGCTACGGCCTGCTGGCGGTGCCGCTGCACTGGCTGACGCTGCGCAACAGGACGGCCACGCGCCCGTCGTCCGGCTACGTGTGTGCGCCGCCTGCCTGGCGAGCGCGTGCTGCCTGGTCGGCTACGAGCGCACGGTCTGAGCGCCCGCGATGCGGGCCGCCGTACGCTCGGCGGTCCTCGTGGCCCACGCGCCTGTGGTGAGCCGGCCGACGATCAGCACCGCCGCGCCGCAGCCCGCGATGATCCACCACGCGGGGTCGCCCGCGGCCTCGGGATGACCGGTGGTGGCGATCACCGAGCCGATCACCGCGACCCCCAGCGAGGTGCCGACCTGACGGCTGGTCGAGGTGATGCCCGCGGCGACTCCCGCCTGCTCGCGGGGCATGCCGGAGACGGCGGTGTTGGTGACCGGAGCGTTGACCATCCCGAAGCCGATGCCGAACAGGACGTAGGAGGTGAACAGCAGCGGGTCGGAGCGCTCGGCCCCGAACCCGGCGGCCAGCACCCCGCTTGCCAGCATGGCGATCCCCGCCAGCAGCAGGGGCAGCCTGGGCCCTCGGCTGCCGACGACGCGTCCCGACAGCGGCGCGACGACCAGCGTCACTCCCGCCATGGGCAGCATGTACATGCCCGCGTGCAGCGCCGACAGGCCGCGCACGTCCTGCAGGTAGAGCGTGTTGATGAACAGGAACCCGCCCAGCGCCGCGAACGCGCACACCGCGATGATCGTGGCGCCGCTGAACGGCGCGCTGCGGAAGAAGCGCAGGTCGATGAGCGGCTCGGCGCGCCTGGGCTCGTACAGCAGCAGGGCGGCGAGCGAGCCGCCCGCCAGCGCGAGGCAGCAGAGGATCAGGGGAGAGGTCCAGCCCGCGGATGGCGCCTCGATGATCCCGTACGTGAGCGAGCCCAGCAGCACGATCACCAGCAACTGCCCCACGGGGTCGAACCTGCGGGCCGTGGGCGCCTTCGACTCCGGCACGAACAGCATGGTCAGCACCAGCGCGGCGATGCCGAGCGGCAGGTTGAGCCAGAAGATGGCGCGCCATCCGAGCGTGTCCACCAGCAGGCCGCCGGCCAGCGGGCCGGCCGCCATGCTGATGCCGACCACGCCGCCCCAGACGCCGATGGCCCTGGCGCGCTCGCGCGGATCGGTGAAGACGTTGGTGATGATCGACATCGCCACCGGGTTCAGCATGGAGCCGCCCACGGCCTGGATCATCCTGAAGACCACCAGCCAGCCGAGGCTGGGGGCGAGGCTGCACAGGAGCGAGCCGAGCGTGAACAGCACCAGGCCGAGCTGGAAGACCATGCGGCGGCCGAACCTGTCGGCCGTGGAGCCCGAGAGCATCAGCAGCGAGGCCAGGACGAGGGTGTAGGCGTCGATCGTCCACTGCAGGCCCGAGACCGAGGCGTCGAACTCGCGGCGCATGGCCGGCAGCGCGACGTTGAGCACCGTGTTGTCGAGGCTGACGATCAGCAGGCTCATGCAGCAGATCGCCAGCACCAACATCCGGCGGCGATAGGTCACCCTCGCACAGTAGCCGTGTGCCTCAGCACGGCATCGGCCAGGGTTTGGTGCACCTGAGGGGTCAGCATGTGCCCCATGCCCTCGACGATCAGCAGCTCCGCCCCGGGGATGGCCTCGGCGATGAGCGCGCCGTGGCCCGGCTTGGCGGGCTCGTGGGTACCCTCCACGACCAGCGTGGGGGCCTTGACGGTGTGCAGCACGCCCACCGGCTCGAAGGTCATGTCCGCCGCCGCGGCGAGGCGGTGGTTGGCCAGGGCCGACAGGTCACGCGCCCTGTCGTGGAGCCGTTCGGCCTGGCGGCGTTCCTCCTCCTCGTCGATCGGCAGCCCGCCCGCCAGCACCCTGGCCTCGGCGAGCTGGAAGTCGATCTGCTCCTTCCTGGTCGAGGGCGGGGGAGAGGTGATCAGCTTCCGGTAGAACTCCACGAACTCCTTGGTGGGCGGAGGCAGACTGCCCTCGGGCTGCTCCTCGCCCATCAGGGCTCGCATGACGGTGAGCCCCTCCTGCCTGCCGAGCGGCGAGGAGCCGATCGTGGTCAGCGTCATGACCCGCTCGGGGTGCTCGACGGCGATCCACTGGGCCAGCACGCCGCCCGCCGAGTGGCCGACCACGTGCGCGGAGTCGATCCCGTGCGCGTCGAGGACGGCCAGCGCGTCGTTCTTGATGTCGTGCCAGGTGTAGGGGTCGGTCGCGAAGTCGATCGTCGCGGAGCGGCCGGTGTCGCGGTGGTCGTAGCGGATCACCCTGCGTCCACCCGCCGCCAGGCGGCCGACGAACGCGTCGGGCCAGCTGGCGGGTCCCTGGGACATGGAGCCGGCGATGAGCAGGATGGGCTGGTGGGCGCTGTCGCCGAACTCTTCGGTGAAGATGTCGTTTTGCATGAGTCAGAGCATGCCGTGGGCGGACTCGCCCGCCATCCGTAGGACTACTAGTGCCAGTTCAGTACGTGAGGTGACGCCCAGCTTCGGATAGATCTTGTAGAGGTGGTACTCGACCGTGCGCGGGCTGAGGAAGAGCTGGGCGGCCACCTCCTTGCTGGACGCGCCGCCTGCCACGAGCTTGGCGATGCGCAGCTCCTGCGGGGTCAGAGCGGCGAACACGTCCCTGTCCGGACTGGTTCTGGCCTCGCCCGCCGCTCGCAGCTCGTCGTGCGCCCTGCGCGCCCATGGCTCGGCTCCCGCCCGCTCGAACGTCTCCGCGGCGTAGCGCAGTTGCGACCTGGCCTCTCCAGGACGGTGCAGCCTGCGCAGGCGCTCGCCGTACAGCAGGGCGGTCCTGGCGCGTTCGAAGCCCTCGGGATGCAGCGCCATGGCCTCCTCGAAGGCGGTGTCGTCGCCGGTCAGCGCCCTGCACCTGGCGACCAGCGCCCTCGCCTGGGGCGTGCCCGCCGTGGCCGACCAGCGTTCGTAGGCGGCCAAGGCCGCGCGGGCCGTGTCGAGGTCGCCGCAGCCCACGGCCGCCTCCACCCTGTCGGGCGTCGAGCGCCACACCGTCGGCGGAGGCCCCGCCGCGACCATGGAGGCGAACCGGTCGTGGGCCGCCGCGTAGCGGCCCATGCCCAGGTCGAGCAGGCCCAGCGCGTAGCGGGCGGTGCCGGCCCTCAGGCCGAGGCGGTGGGGGATGGCGATCGCCAGCGCGTCGTGGGCGTGGCGCGCGCAGTCGTCCTCCCTGCCCTGGATCGCCGCGACCGCCGCGAGGTTGGCCAGGTGGGCGGCGACGGAGTTGGTATATCCGGCCTCGCGGGCCAGCTCCAGGCCCTCCTCGGCGATCGCGGCGCTGTCGGCGAACCTGCCCTCGATGCGCTCGGCCGTCGCCACGAACTCCAGCACGACGGGCAGCTGTCCCACCATGCCTGAGACCCTGGCCGCGCGGCCCGCCATGGCGACCAGCTCGGCGGCGGAGTCGGACTCGCCCAGGTAGGAGGCCGCCGCACAGGCCCACAGGAACTGGGCCGCCTCGCGCAGCTCTCCCTTGCGCTCCAGCGCCCTGCGCAGCATCACCGCGGCTCTGTCCCTGTCGCCGCCCAGCATCGCGCCGATGCCGGCGACCACGTCGCGGAGGAAGCTCTCGGGAAAGGCCTCGGCGCGGCGGCCGAGCTCCACGAGCGCCTCGACGTCGCCCACGTAGGAGGCCGCCTCGCAGGCGTCGGCCAGCATCTCGAGGCTCTCTCCGGTGCGCAGGATCCTGAGCGCCTCGGCCGCGTCTCCCGAGTTGAGCTCGAACCTGCCCCTGAGCTGCGCGAACTCGGGGCGTTCGGCGAGTGACCTCGCCTCGGCCAGGCAGCTCTCCGCCTGGCCAGGACGGCCGCCGAGCCAGGCCGACGTGGCCGCCGCCGCCAGCCGTACGGCGCGGGCCTCGGGGTCGGGCGTCAGCTCAGCCGCCCGCACCAGCGCGGCGGACGCGTCGGCGTAACCCCCGCGCTCCCTGGCTCGCTCGGCCGAGGCGGTCAGCTCGGCGGCGACCTCCTCGTCCTGCCCGACGGTGGCCGCCGCCCTGTGCCAGGCGCGCCTGTCGGGGTCGCGCACGCGCGCGGCGAGCGCCAGGTGCGCCTCGCGCCGGTCCGCGGCGCTCGCCGCCGCGTGGACGGCCGAGCGCACCAGCGGATGCCTGAACCTGATCGCCGAGCCGACCGTGACCAGCTCCGCGTTCTCGGCGGGACGCAGTGCGTGCACCTCGGCGCCCGCGATGTCGAGCACCAGCTCGAGGTCGCCCCCGTTCTCGAGCGCGGCCACCAGGAGCGCCCGTCTGGTGTCGCCGGGCAGCTTCCGCACCTGCTCGCCGAAGATGCCCGCGCCCACCGGCAGCGGCTCGGGCAGCGCGGCCCTGCCCGCCAGCTGGTCGGGGGTGAGCAGCTCCACCGTCTCCCTCAGCGCCAGCGGGTTGCCTCCGGTCAGCTCCACCAGCCGCGCGCCGACCTCCTGCGCAGGCGCCGCGCGCTCGGCGAGCAGCGCGGTGGCGCTGTCCTGGTCGAGCCCCTTCAGCGACAGCTCGGGCAGGCCGGGGGTAGGCGCCTCACCCCGTACGGCAAGCAGCATCGCGATGCGCTCGCTGCCCAGCCGCCTGGCGGCGAAGAGCAGGGCGTCGGCCGAGGCCCTGTCGATCCACTGGAAGTCGTCGGCGACGACCAGCAGGCCGTGGTCGGCCGCCGCCTCGATCAGCAGGGAGAGCACGCCCGCCGAGACGAGGAACCTGTCGTCGCTCCTGGTCGCGGCCAGGCCCAGCGCGCCCGCCACCGCGTCGCGCTGCGGCTCGGGGAGGGCGTCGAGGCGGCCGGTGACCGGCCACAGCAGCTGGTGGAGCGCGGCGAAGGCCAGCCCCGACTCGCTCTCTGTTCCCGTGGCGCGCAGCACCCGCATCGGCTTGGCCGCTGAGGCCGCGCGCTCCAGGAGGGCCGACTTGCCGATGCCCGCCTCGCCCCTGACGACCAGCGCCCGGCCTTCGCCCCTGGCCGCGTCGGCCAGGGTGGCGGAGATGGTCGTCTGTTCGTCGGCTCTGCCGTACAGGTTGTCTTTCTGACGCACGCGACCGAGCCTAGAGGCAAACACTGGAATGGAGTGTTCCGTTCTGCTATAGTGGAGACATGATCCTGAACGAGGCACACGAGGCTCTTCGCACCGTCGTCCGCAACGTCCCCGCCGACGGCTGGGAGCTGCGCACCCCCTGCGCCGAGTGGAACGTCACCCAGGTGCTCCAGCACGCGGCAGGAGACCAGATCGGCTACGCCGCCTTCATCACCGGCGGCCCGATGCCGTCGGAGAACCCCTTCGCCCCGTCCGGCACGCTGTCCGAGGCCGCCGAGGTCGTGGCCGAGCAGGCGATGAAGGCCTCCGCCGACGCGTGGGCCACGGTCTCTCCCGACGCGCAGGAGGTGCCCGTTCCCGTGCCGCCGAACACGATGACCTACACGCTGGGCATCGGCGCCTGCGCCCTCGACGCCGCCGTCCACGCGTGGGACATCGCGATGGCCACGGGGCAGCCGTCGCCCCTGACCCCCGCCATGGCCCGTGAGCTGCTGGACATCGCCAAGCAGCACATCGAGCCGCTGCGGGCCTACGGCGTCTACGCCGCTGAGGTCGCGGGGGAGGACGGCGACGACGACGTGGCGGTTCTGCTGCGCTACCTCGGCCGCGACCCCCGCTGGACCGCCTGAGCCGTCCGCCCTTCCTCCCGACAGCACCTGCCTTTCCTCCCGACACGCGGCGAACGGGATCTTCTCCGCACGCGCGTAATCCCGTGCGAGGCCCCGATAGACAGGTAGCTCAGGGACGACGACGTCGTTTCCGGGGGAAGCAGGATGTTCTCTCCTGCGCCCCCGCGGAACCTGACAGGAGGAGAGGGCTCTCATGCGACTGCGACATCCGGGCAGGACCGGTCCTACCCGCACCACCGAGCGGCGAGCGCGGGCGGGCAGGCGGATCTCGGTCCCGCCGATGGACCTGCCTGGCCTGGAACCCGTCGACGACCCGGCGCAGACCCCGCCCATGGAGCCCGCCGCCGAGCCGTCCCCCGAGTTCGTCGACGAGCTGCGGCTCCGGTGTGCCGGAGGGGGCTGACCCCTCCGACACGCCTATCCGCCGACCCCCAGCCTGCGCCTGACCGCGGCGAGCTCGCTCTTCAGCCGGTCGACCTCCGCGCGCAGCTCCTCCAGCTCCGACCTGCGGGCCTGCTCCTCATCGTCCGCAGGCTCGGGGGCTCCGCCCTGTGCCGGCACGGAGTGCCCGCCCAGCGACGGCTCCGGCGCGCCTTCGGGTGCGACGTCCTCGGGCCCGTTGTTGGGCAGGGCGTCGAGCGGCTGGGGCTCGGAGATCCGTTCGTCCTCGGCCATGCCGGGTTCATCCCCTTCCGTGTCGGCCGACCGGAGGTCCTCGCCCTCCAGGCGGCCGCTCGTGGCGTTCCCTGTCTCGTTCTCGCTGTCGTTCGCGGCGTAGGCGTCGCTTCCGATGGCGGGGTCGGGACCTCCCGGCTCGTCCAGCCAGCTCGGGCGCCCTTCGTCGGGCGCCATGCGGGGCGGCGAGCCCATCAGCGAGTCGTAGATCGGACTGCTCGTGTCGTGCGCGGGGTCCTTCTCGCCCGAGGCGCTCTGCTCGGAGAGCGTGCTCCGCGGGGTGTCGTCCTCGGTGTGAGGGATCTCGCCGATGGTGTCGTGGGCCGGGTCGCCCGCGTCGTGGAAGCGGTCGTCGGGCTCGCGGCGGGCGTTCGCGCCGCCCGGCTCGGTGTTCGCGCCGCCCGGCTCGGTGTTCGCGCCGCCCGGCTCGGCGTTCGCCTCGCCGGGCTCGGGGTTCGCGTTGTCGGGCTCGGGGTTCGCGTCGCCGGAACCCGGGTTCGCGTCACTGGAGAGCGCCGGCATGCTCATGACGCCCGCGGCCATGCCCGCCATCCCCGCCACGCCCATGACGGAGGGACTGTGGCCCGACCCTGACCCCGCCCCCTTCTCGCCCGGCTTCTCGCCGGCTCTCTCGCCTGTCTTCTTGTCGGGGTCGGAGCCCGGTTGCGGGTGTGAGGCGAGGGGTGGCCGCTCGGTGTCCGCGTCGGCGTTCGAAGGGTCGGCGCCGGGGGCGAAGGGCGAGCGTTCGGTGTCGGAGTCGTTGTCCGCGGGTTCGGTGCCCGACCCCGAGGAGGAGCTGGAGGGCGCGCCCCTGTCGCCGGTGTGAAAGTCGGTGTCCTCTCGTTCGGCGTCCCAGCTGTCGCGTGCGGGGCCGTGGTGTTCGGCCGTGGTGTCGGTGAGCGTCTTCTCGGCGGTCGGCTGCGTGGCGCCCGCGCCGGGCTGAGTGGTGGCCGGGTGTGCGGGGGCCGGGTGTGCGGGGGGCGCTCCCGGCTCGTCCGAGGCGTGCGAGACGATCACGGAGCCGCGCGGCTCCGCCGTCGCCGCCGCGGCCGCGGTCGCCGCTGCCTCGGTCTCCCTGCGGTCCCTGCGCCTGAGGCGAGAGCGGTGCAGCAGGCCGTCCACGCCGAGCCTGCCGCCACCCAGCGCCATCAGCAACAGGCAGGCGGCGGCCAGAGCGACGACGAGCTCCCACCTCGGCGTGCTGTTGAAGAACCCGCTGCGGCTCTCGACGAAATACCCGGCGCCGACCATGTCGGCGAACAGGAGCACCGCCGCCAGCCGTACGCCGAGGCCGATGATGAGCATCGCCCCGCCGATGATCTCGACAGCGGTGGCGAACACGGCGGCCAGCTGTGGGCTGGGCACGCCGAGCTGCGAGAACATGGCAGTGGTGTTCTCCAGGCCGCCCTGCCACTTCTGCAGCCCATGCGCCATGAAGATGACGCCGACCACGATGCGGGCCACGAGCAGTGCAAGATCGCTGGTTATCCTCTTCAACATGCCAATCCCTCCCCCATCGCGTTCATGCCCCTGTGCACGGCGAAAGCGCTGAATGTCGGGATTTGCGAGGAGAGGTTTGACTTGCGCTATGCCTGATCGGGCGAAAAGTGGCGTGGCACAGGTGGGCCTCAGGGGGTGGGGGCTAACGTCGGTTGCCCTTGGCGTGAACTCCGACAAAAACCCCTAAATGCGACGTTCCCCTTGAATGGCAGCTGGGCAGCATGTGCGCATGGAGCTCTTTCCCGCCATGCCCTACGAGGACTGGCTCGAGACCAAGGACACCGTCCACAGATTCGCGCAGATCGTGGGGAAGGTACGGCTGGCCGCGAGCACGCGGCGCAACCACTGGTGGAACGTGCCCTTCCACCTCACGGGGCGCGGTCTGACCACCAGGCCGATGGGGCTGCCTGAGCCGTTCAGCATCGACTTCGACCTGGTCAGGCATCGGCTGGTGGTCGACAAGGCCGACGGGCGCAGCGCGGAGTTCTCGCTGATCGGGCAGTCGGTGGCCGACTTCTACGCCAACCTCTTCCAGGTCCTCGACGACTTCGGGGTGGCGGTGGAGATCCTGGCGGTGCCGTACGACATGACCGACAGCACCCCGTTCGCGCAGGACGCCAAGCACGCGGCCTACGACCCCGCGCTCGTCACCCGTTACTGGACGGTCCTGTCGCAGGTCGGGCAGGTGCTGGAGCGCTACGCCGCCGACTTCACCGGCAAGACCAGCCCTGTCCATCATTTCTGGCACACCTTCGACCTCGCGGTCACGCGCTTCACCGGCAGGGTGGTCAGCGTGCCGCGCGAGAGCGACGCGGTCACCAGGGAGGCCTACAGCTGGGAGGTGATCAGCGCGGGGTTCTGGTTCGGCGACGAGGAGCGGCCGTGGCCCGCGTTCTACTCCTACACCGCGCCCGAGCCGAAGGGCCTGGACGAGCAGCCGCTCTGGCCCGACTGGGCGGTCTGGGTCCCGTCCAGGGGGAGCCACCTGGCGATACTCAAGTACGACGACGCCAGGCAGAGCGACGACCCCGTGGCCACCGTGCTCGGCTTCCTGGAGAGCGCCTACCGGGCCGGCGCCGCGCTGACCGGCTGCGACGAGGCGCTGGTGCCCAGGATCGAGGGCGTCACCGACCCCTACCTCGAGGAGTCATGACCTCTGCGGGTGCCGCTGCCATCCATAAAGTAGTCACTATCTTTGACAGTAAAGGATTCTGACTATATCGTCTGTGTTCTCGCTTGGTCCTCATCTCAGGAGTCATCGTGAACACGCCCGTGAACCTGTCCGTCGTCTACTACTCCGCCACGGGGACGATCGCCGCGATCGCCCAGGAGATGGCCGAGATCGCGGAGAAGGCGGGTGCCGAGGTGCGGCTGCGCAGGGTGGCCGAGCTCGCCCCGCAGTCCGCCATCGACTCCAACCCCGCCTGGGCCGCCCATGCCGCGGCGACCGCCGACGTCCCCCTCGTCACGGCCGACGACCTGGTGTGGGCCGACGCGGTGCTCATGGGCTCGCCCACGAGGTTCGGCAACATCTCCTCGCAGCTCAAGCAGTTCCTCGACACCCTGAGCGGACCGTGGAGCCAGGGCCTGCTCGCCGACAAGGTCTACAGCGGCTTCACCTCCACCGGCACCGCGCACGGCGGGCACGAGTCCACCCTGCTCGCCCTGTACAACACCTTCATCCACCTCGGCGGCGTCATCGTCCCGCCGGGCTACACCCACCCCGACAAGTGGGCCGACGGCAACCCGTACGGCACCTCCCACTGCGACAAGGGCGGCACGCACGCCGTGGACGAGGTCACCCGCGCCGCGGCCCGCGTGCAGACCGAGCGGGTGCTGAGGTTCGCCCGCGCCACGAAGGCTCTCTCCTCCGCCGCGTGACCTCCCCTTGGTCACACGCGCCGGCCCTCACCCCGCCGCGGCCCCCGGCGACACGCCGGGCTCCGTGGCGGGGTCCCGGGCTTTCGCCCACCTCCGGGCCGGCGCCTCCGCAACGCGAGGCGACCTGACCGCCTCCGGTGATGCTCGATAATCCCAGGCGTGGGCGGATACTCCAGGCGATCGGTTCTCCAGCTGGGCGGCATCGCCGCGGTGGGAACGGCGCTTCCCGCGAGCGGCGCCCGCGCGTCCGCCGAGCACACCTGGCCCGAGTCGTTCGCGCTGCTGCGCCGCCAGTGGCGGGACGTGACGGCCGCCCCTTTCAGGAGCAGGCCCGACAGGCTGGGGGCCAAGGCGGCCGGATACCTGGACACCATGGCGCCCGCCCGCACGTCGCTCTGGCCAGGGCTGGCCTTCCCATCCTTCGACGACACACCCGAGCGGCTGCAGACGATGGCCCGCGCGTACGCCATGGCGGGCACAGGCCTGACCGGCGACGCGAGCCTCGCGCAGGCCGTCGCCACCGGCATCGACCACTACCGGCGCAGGGTGTACACGGCGGGCGCCGACCCTGTGGGCAACTGGTGGAACTGGCAGATCGGCGTCCCGAAACGACTGCTCGACGCGGCGGTGCTGATCGCGCCGCACCTGACGGAGGCCAGAAGCAGGGCGCTGCGCGACGCGGTGGACCACTTCGTGCCCGAGCGCCTCCTCGCCGACTACAGCGGGAACAGCACGGGGGCCAACCGGGTGGACCTGTGCACGGTGAGGCTGCTGCTCGCCATCCTCAGGGGCGATCCGGTGAAGGCCACGCAGGCCGTCTCGGCGCTGTCGCCCGTCTTCTCCTACGTCAGCGAGGGCGACGGGTTCTACAGGGACGGCTCGTTCATCCAGCACACCTCCATCCCCTACCAGGGCGGGTACGGCATGGTGCTGCTGTCGGGCGTCGCGTGCCTGTTCGCGGTGCTGCGCGGCTCCCCGTGGGAGGTCACCAGCAGGGTCGTCCTCGACAGCGTCGAAAGGTCGTTCGCCCCCTTCGTCCACGACGGCTTCTGCATGGACCTGGTCAACGGCAGAGGCATCGGCAGAAGCGCGTACGGCGACCACAGGAGGGGAGACGCCATCGGCTCGGCCGTCCTGCTGCTGAGCGAGTCGGCCTCCGCCACCGAAGGGGCCCGCTGGCGGGGCATGGTCAAGGGATGGGCGCTGCGCAGTGCCCGCACCGACGGCCGATTCGCCGAACTCCTCGACGACGACACGGTCCCCGCCCTTCCCGAGCCCGAAGGGCACCGGCTGCTGCCGATGAGCGCCCGCGCCGTCCATCGCAGGCGGGCCTGGTGCGCGGGACTCAGCATGGCCTCCCACAGGATCGGCCACTACGAGCACGGCAACGGGGAGAACGAGCGCGGCTGGCACACCGGCTCCGGGATGCTCTACTGGTGGGCCGAGGGCCACGGCGAGCAGTACTCCGACTCCTTCTGGCAGACCGTCGACCCCTACCGGCTGCCCGGCACCACCGTCTCCACGCGGCGGCTGCCCGACGGCGCGGGCAGGGGATGGGGCGACACCTGCCCACCCGCCCGCTGGGTGGGCGGCGCCACCGACGGCTGGTACGCGACCGTCGGTCAGCACCTCTACGGCCTCGAGAGCACGATGGAGGCCTTCAAGTCGTGGTTCTTCCTCGACGACGCGGTGGTCTGCATGGGGGCGGGCATCACCGCCCGCGACGGCGTGCCCGTCGAGACCGTCGTCGACAACCGCAGGACCGACGCCCACCTCACCCTCGAAGCCGGTCTGGCCCACCTCGAGGGACACGGCGGCTACGTCCTGCCCACCGGCGCCGACCTGCGCACCCTGCGCGAACACCGCTCGGGCGGCTCGGCGAGCAGGGGCTATGTGACCCTCTGGCTGGACCACGGCGTCGATCCCCGCTCGGCCGACTACGTCTACCTGCTCATGCCGGGCGCCACCCTGGAGCGGACCAGGGCCCGCGCCGCCGACCCCCTCTGGGCGCGCGTGCTGGCCAACACCGCGGACAGGCAGGGCGTCCACGTCCCTTCGCTGGGTCTCACCGCCGTCAACTTCTGGAACGGCGGAGCCGTCGGCGGCCTGACCGCCTCCGGCCCCTGCGCGGTCCTGGTCAGGGAGGGCGGCGACGGCACGGCCACGCTGACGGTGTCAGACCCTCGCTGCGACCTGAGCGAGCTGACCGTGACCTGGGACCGGCCCGTGGCCGAGGTGCTCGGCTCCCACCCTTCCCTGACAGGCTCCGCGACGGGCAGAGGGTTCACGCTGAGCTTCGCCCGGCCCGCCGACCTGAGCGGCGGCTCGGCGACGGTGACCGTACGGCTCGGCTAGACCACCTCGAAGTCGGCCATCATCGCCATGTCCTCGTGCTCGAGGTTGTGGCAGTGCAGCATGTAGCGCCCCCTGAAGCCCTCGAACCGGACCGCCACCTCCACGACCTCGTAGGGGCGCACGTCCACGGTGTCCTTCCAGCCCGCGTCGGTCGGCAGGGGCGGTCCGCCGTTGCGCGTCAGCACCTGGAAGCAGGCCAGATGGACGTGCACGGGATGGTGGAAGTCGCTGGTGAACCGCCAGATCTCGGTGGTGCCGAGACGCGGCGTGGCCAGCGGGCGCCCTGGCCGGTACGGCCTGCCGTTGATCGTCCATGAGCCGCCGCCGCCCTGACCTGTGCGGCGGAAGTCGAAGACGCGCGTGGCGACGGCCCCCTCGGCAGGCTCGACCGCCGACAGCCGTTTCGGGACCACGCTGTCGTCGGTCGCCCTGCGCGCCACGCGGAAGCACATCACGTCCCTGACCGCGCCGGTGCCGAGGGTGTTGACCATGCTCACCTCGGCCCCGACCGGGTATAGGGAGAAGTCCACGACCACGTCGAAGCGCTCGCCGGGCGCGATGGTGATCGCGTCGTGGGCCACGGGGGCGGCAAGCAGGCCCTGGTCGCTGCCGACCTGGACGAACCTGCCTCCAGGAGTGAGCTCCAACCGGTAGCGGCGGGCGTTGGAGGCGTTGAGCAGCCGCAGCCGGTAGCGGGCCGCGTCCACCTCGAGGAACGGCCAGGGGGCGCCGTTGACCAGGATCACATCGCCCTCGACGCCCTCCATGAAGTCGTCCTCCACTCCCGCGCGCACCAGCAGGCTCGGGTCCCTCGACGGGTATCGGAACGAGCCGTCCTCCTCGAAGGCCCTGTCGCAGATCATCAGCGGGAGGTCCCGCTCACCCTTGGGCAGCGGCAGCGCGTCGTCCTCGTCGTCGCGGACCAGCAGGAAACCGGCCAGCCCTCGCCAGACCTGCGGTGCGGTGAAGTCCATCCGGTGGTCGTGGTACCAGAGCGTGGCGGCCCGCTGCTCCAGCGGGTAGTCGTAGTCCTTCGCCCCCTGGTGGAAGGTCCACTGCGACAGGTCGTGGTGGCCGTGCTCGCCCTGAGGGGGCCGGAAACCCCTGCCCTCCGCCACCACGAGGTCGGTCGCATAGCCGTCGGAGCCTGGCGGCGTCACCCCTCCGTGCAGGTGCGTCGAGGTGGGCACGGGCAGCTCGTTGCGGACCCTGATGACGGTACGGCTCCCGCGCCGCAGGTCGAAGGTCGGCCCGGGGAACGTGCCGTCGTATCCCCACACCTCGGTGGTGGTGCCAGGAATGATCTCCATCCTGGCGGCGCGCTGCGCCACCTCGTAGTGGCCTGGCCGTACGGCGGCGGCGGTCTTCGGGATCGGCAGCGGCACGCTGAACCGCCGGGGCAGCGGCAGCGCGCTCAACAGCCCTTCGCCCGCGACCTCCGCCGTCAGGGCGCCGCATCCGGCTGCCGCGAGGCCGGCGCCGCCGAGCAGGCCCAGAAAGCCACGACGGGAGATCACCGCGTCACCCGCCACACCATGACGGTCAGCACGGCGGAGGCGCCGAAGACGGCCACGCCGAGCGGGAAGTGCACGGACAGGACCCGGTCGTGTCCCAACGCGACCTGTGCGGTCTCGGCGGCCACGAGGGCGGCCGTTGCCCATGCCGGCCACGCGGGGCCCCGGCCCGGCCGCCACAGCAGGATCGCGGCGACCAACTGGAGGTAGAGCGCGGCGTGGGTGAAGCCGGCGTTGTCGCGGTGCCAGGCGAGCATGTCCACCTCGCCGGTGACGAACAGTCCTGCCAACGCCGCCTGCGCGAGCACGCCGAGCAGGTGCAGCGCGGCGGCCGACCGCAGCGACCAGGTGATCCAGGGTTTCATGGAGGCCATGCTGGCCCGCCGCACTCGAAAGATCGTCGGGCCTGCGGCGACGCTTCGCCGTACATCCCAGGATGTACGGCAGGCCCGCGCGGCGCCCGCGTGCGACCGGGGACGTACGCCGCGTCTCCTCCGCCCGGCCGTCGGCGCGGCAGGCCGGATGACCTAGCGTGTCAGGCGTGAAGCTCTGGAGGACCGACGCGGCGATCGCGGTCGGTGTGCTGACGCTGGGCGTCACCGGCACGTACGCGAGGCTGTCCCGCTCCGGCCTGGTGGAGTGTCCGCTGGATCCGTTCGGCCTCACGCTGATCACCCTCTCGTCACTCGCCCTCATCTGGCGGCGGAGCTCGCCCGTGTGGGTCGGCGCGATCACGGTCGGCTGCGGCGTCGTCTACTACGGCGCCCGCTATCCGGGTGTCTTCGCCGCCGCGCCTGCCCTGATCGCCATCTACACGGCCGCGAGCCTCGGACGGCGCCGCCTGGCGATCGGGCTCGCCGTGGCGCTGGCCGTCGGAGTGGGAGGCCTGGTCGCGCTCTCCGACGTCGACCCCGAGCCGGGCGGCCTCAGCCTGCTCAGCGGCTGGCTCGTGGCGGTGGTGGTCTGCGGCGAGGTGGTCAGGAACCGTCGCGCCTACCTGGACGAGGTCGAACGGCGGGCGGCCGAGGCCGAGCGCACCAGGGAGGAGGCGGCTCTGCGCAGGGCGGGCGAGGAACGGCTGTGGATCGCGCAGGAGCTGCACGACACGCTCACCCACACCATCTCTGTCATGAACGTCCAGACCTCGGTCGCGCTGCAGTTGCTGGAGCACGATCAGGCCCGTACGCGCGCGGCGCTGCTCGCGGTCAAGGAATCGGGGCAGGAGGCGATGCACGAGCTGCGCGCCACCCTGGGCGTCCTGCGGCAGGCCGACGGGCCGGAGGCCGGGCTCGCCAGGCTGCCGAGGCTCGTCGACAGGGCCGCGGCGGCGGGGCTGCCGGTGAAGACGGTCGTCGTCGGCGCCCCTGTGGAGCTCTCGGCTGAGGTGGACAGGGCGGCCTACCGCATCGTGCAGGAGGCGTTCACCAACGTGCTGCGGCACGCGGGCCCCGCGACCATCACACTGACCATCGAGTACGGAACCGACATGATCAAGCTGCTGGTCGAGGACGACGGGAAGTCCGACGCGGGCACGGCGGAGCACGGGATGGGGCTGATCGGGATGAGGGAGCGCGCGGTCGCGGCAGGCGGCACGCTCACGGCCGGCCCTGTGAAGTCGCAGGGCGCCTTCGAGGGTTTCGCGGTGCGCGCCGAGCTGCCGGTGGGGGGTCGGCCGTGATCCGGGTCCTCCTGGCCGACGACCAGCCGCTGATCAGGGCGGGGTTCAGAGCCCTGCTGGAGCTGGCCGACGACGTCACCGTCGTGGGCGAGGCGGGCAACGGAGGCGAGGCCGTCCAGCTGTGCCGCGAGCTGCTGCCCGACGTGGCGCTCCTGGACGTCAGGATGCCCCTGCTCGACGGCATCCAGGCCACCAGGAGGATCGGCGCCGACCCCGAGCTCGACGCCGTACGCGTGGTGATCCTCACCAACTACGCCCTCGACGAGTACGTTTTCGCCGCGCTCAGGGCGGGGGCCAGCGGCTTCCTGGTCAAGGACATCGAACCGGCCGACCTCCTGCAGTCGGTGCGGGTGGCCGCCAGGGGCGAGGCGCTGCTGTCACCCGCGGTCACCAGGCGGCTGATCGAGGAGTACGTCTCGACGCCTCCCAGACCGGTGCCAGGCCCAGGCCTGGACCGGCTGACCGACAGGGAGCGCGAGGTCCTGACCCTGGTCGCGTCCGGCTTGTCCAACGAGGAGATCGCCAGCCATCTGACCATCAGCCACGCCACCGCGAAGACCCACGTCAGCAGGACGATGTCCAAGTTGGGCGCCAGAGACCGCGCCCAACTGGTCGTCCACGCCTACGAGTCAGGCCTGGTCACCCCGGGCGCCCGCTGATCTCCCTGTCCGCGGTCAGCCGCGCAGGGCCACGGGGAGAGTGGTGAGCCTGGTGCCGAGGATGTTGCCTGGGCAGGTCTGCCGGAGGTCGGCGAAGGGGACCGTGAGCCGGGCGTCGGGGAAGTCGGTTCGCAGCACCGTGGCCACCGCCTGCAGTTCGAGCTGGGCGAGCTGCGCCCCGACGCAGAAGTGCGGGCCCGCCCCGAAGGTCAGGTCGGGGCCCGGCGAGCGGGCGGGGTCGGTGTTGATGCCCTGGATGTCGACGAGGACGGGCGCGCGGGCGGGAAGGCGCGCACCCGCCAGCTCGATCTCGGTGGTGGTGAATCGCCAGAGGGTGAAGGGAGCGGGCGGGTTCAGCCGCAGCGTCTCGCGGACGAGGTCGTCCGACGGGAGGTCGGAGTCGTCCGCGAGCACGCGCGCGATCAGGAAGCCCAGGGAGGCGTCGGTGGTGAGCTGACCCGCGAAGATCAGGGCGAAAAGGTGGTACTGCAGCTGCTGCCTGGTGGTCTCCGGAGGAACCCGGTCGCGCAGCTCGGCGGCCAGGCCCTGGACGCCGTCGGCGAGCCCCGCGGCGGCGAGGTCGGCGAGGTCGGCGATCGCCCTGCCCTGGTCGGCGGGGTCGTCGGCCGACATCCGGCGGCAGGCGTCCATGGCTTCGCCGACGAGGTCGAGCGGCAGGCCGAGCAGGTCGAACAGGACGGTGAGTGGGTAGCGGACGGTGAAGCCGTCCATCACGTCGACGACCGGGCCCTCGGCGGCCAGCTCGGTGAGCAGTTCCCTGGCGATGGCGTGGACACGGTCGGACTGCGCGCGGATGCGTCTGGCGTTGAGCAGCGGGGCGTGGGCGCGGCGCAGCGCGGTGTGGTCGGGGCCGTCGAGGGTGGTGAGGGAAGGCTGCTCGGCTGCGGTCCTTTCGAGCCCCGCGGTGTGGTCCCATGCGGGGGGCGCGAACGCGGGGTCCTTCACGATGCGGGGATCGGCGAAGACCTGCCGCGCCAGCGCCTCCTCCGTCACGATCCACACCGGTCCTCCCGCGGGCGCCTCCATCCGCACGATGGGGCCGGCCGCGCGCAGGGCGGTGCGGGCGGGGTCGGGCTCGGTGATGCCTCGGGTGGTCGCGGCGAACGGGTCGATGTCGTCGAGGCGGGGCGCGTCGTGCATGGGGGCTCCAGATCTCAGGCGTGGGTCAGGGTGGGGCCGGTCGTCGCCGTGGAGGGGCGGACGGCGGCGGTGGCGGCAAGCGCGAGGACGAGCAGGCCGACGGCGAGCCAGGCCGCCATGGACAGGCCCTGGCTCATCGCCGCCTGTGCCGCCTCGGCGACCGCGGCGGTGCGTGGATCGGCGGCGAGCGGGGCGATGGCCGCCCCCGCGCTGTCGGTGACGGCGGCGGTGTGCTGGTCCGACAGCGACTCCCGCATGCCGGAGGCGACGAGGCGCTGGTGCAGCGCCGTACCGAGCACGCTGAAGAACGCCGTGGTGAGCACCGCGATGCCGAGAGCGAAGCCGAGTTCGCGGGCGGCGCTCTGGATGCCGGCGCCCTGGCCCGCGCTGTCGGCGGGTACGTCGGCGAGGACGACGTTGGTGACCTGGGCGGAGGCGAACCCCACGCCGACGCCGTACACGAGCAGCGCCAGGGAGATGGGCCACCACGCGCTGTCGGAGGTGGCGATCAGCCCCAGGCCGGCCAGGCCGACGACCTCCAGGGCGAGCCCGAGGCGGACCAGGGTGAGAGGGGAGAGGGCGGAGGCCATCCCGAAGCTGGCGCCGCTGGCGACGAAGCTGCCCAGGGCGAGCGGCACCAGGGCGAGGCCGGCCTGCAGCGCGCTGTATCCGAGGGTGAACTGCAGCCACAGCGGAAGCACCGCCATGATGCCGAACTCGCCCAGCCCGATGAGCACCGTGGCGACGTTGCCGTTGCGGAAGGAGCCGATGGAGAACAGGCGCACGTCCATCAGCGGCTGCGTGCCGCCGCCTCGCCCCAGCGCGGCCTGGCGCCGTACGAACATGAGGAGAGCCACGGCCGACACCAGCAGGGAGACCAGCACAGGGGAGGGCCCGCGGTCCCAGGACAGGCCGGCGACGTCGAGCGGGTGGACGGTCGTGACCCATCCGTAGGTGCGGCCTTCGACCAGGGCGAAGGCGAGCAGGCCGAGCCCTACGACGGACAGCACGGCGCCGGGGAGGTCGATCCGTCCGCTGGTGCGGGGCGACGGCGCGAGCAGCGTCCGCACGCCCAGGAAGATCAGTACGACCAGGGGGATGTTGATGCCGAAGGCCCAGCGCCACGAGATCTCCGCGAGCGCACCGCCCAGCAGCGGGCCGACGGCCGCGGCGGCGCCGATCGTCGAGCCCCAGACGGCGAAGGCCCTGCCGCGTTCCCTGCCGGTGAAGGTGGCGTTCACCAGCGCCAGCGAGGTCGGCAGGATCATCGCGGCGGCCACCCCCTGCAGGAAGCGCGCGAGGATGAGCAGCCCTCCGGTGGGCGCGAGCGCGGCGAACACGCTGGTAACGCCGAACATGACGACACCGGCGAGGAAGACGCGCCTGGCGCCGAGGAGGTCGGCCAGGCGGCCGACCAGCAACAGCAGCGCCGCCAGCACGATGGCGTAGGACTCCTGCACCCACTGGACCTCGCCGGAGCTGACGCCGAGGTCGCCGACGATCGAGGGAACGATGACGTTGACGATCGTGGCGTCCACCACGATCAGTGCCACTCCGAGGGTGACCGCGATCAAGCCGAGCCACCGGCGAGGCGGAGACTGAGCAGTCATGTATCTCCTTCATGAGAAAGCTTCTTCATCATGAAGGTATCTTAGGAGCAGAGTAGATTGTCAACGCGCACGACCACGACGACAAGGAGATGATCAGCCGATGGAGGAGGCGCGGCAGTCCAGCGACGTCGCCGAGCACACCGCCCGGCTCCTCGACGGACTACGAGCCTTCGGCGCGAACTACACCGAGTTCACCGGCCGCTTCGCCGCCTGGCTCGGACTGCACTCGACCGACGCCACCGCCCTCGTGGAGATCCTGTACGCCGAGGACCAGGGCGCGCCCCTGTCGCCGACCCGCCTCAGCGAGCGCCTCTCACTGACGTCGGGCGCCACCACGAACCTGCTGAACCGCCTCGAGCGTCTCGGGCATATCGTGCGCACCCGCGAACACGCCGACCGCCGCGTGGTGACCCTGCGCAGCAGCTCGCTCATCGAGGAGCCCGCGCGCGAGTTCTTCGGCCCCTTCGGGGAGCGCCTGGAGGCTCTGGTGGCCCAGTACCCGCCCGAGCAGCTCGAGCAGTTCGAGAACTTCCTCGGCGACCTGCGCGCGAGCATGACCGCCCTGCTCGCCGAGCAGGCGCCACCTCCCCGCTAGGTGCTCGATCCGGTCGCGGCCTGTGGGGTGGTGCGTGACTGGGTGAGCCTGTAGTGCGAGGGCGGGACGCCGTAACAGTCGAGGAAGGCCTGGCGCAGGGTCTCGGCGGTGCCGAATCCGCAGCGGGCGGCCACGGCGGCCATGGGCAGGGAGGTGGAGGTCAGCAGGTGGGCTGCGGCCTCCGTACGCGCCAGCCGGACGAACTTGCCGGGGGTCTGCCCGAGATGCTTGAGGAACAGCCTGGTCAGGTGGCGCTCGCTCACGCCCGCGTCGGCGGCCAGCGTCGCCGCGGTCAGGTCGGCGTCCGGATGCCCGGTGATGTGGTCGACCACTCGCTTGATCAGGCTGTCGGACGGCGGCGGCGCGGCGGTGAACATGCTCATCTGCGCCTGGTTGCCCGGCCGCTGCAGGTAGGTCACCTGCTGCCTGGCCACGAGCCTGGCCAGGTCGGCGCCGTTGTCCTCCTCGATGAGGGCGAGGGTCAGGTCCAGGGCGCTGGTGACGCCTGCCGAAGTGTAGACGTTGCCGTCCTGGACGAAGATGGGGTCGGGATCGACGTGCACCTCGGGGTGGCGCGCGGCGAGCTCGTCCGCCCACCGCCAGTGGGTGGTGGCCCGCCTGCCGTCGAGGAGACCGGCGGCGGCCAGGATCCACGTCCCCGTGCACACCGACCCCACGCGGCGGCTCTCCCGCGCCAACCGGCGGACGTGCGCCAGGACCAGCCGGTTGGCCGCCGCGTCCTGGCTCCCGATCCCTCCCGACACGAGCAGGGTGTCGATCGGTCCTGTGACCCGTTCGAGGGTCTCGCCGGCATGGAGGGTCACGGTGGGATTGCACTCGATGGGACGGCCTCCCGGCGTGGCCAGGCGGACCTTGTAGTACGGGGCCGCGCCGTACCAGTTGGCGCACTCCAGCGTCGAAACCACGCAGGCGATGTCGAGCAGCTCTGCGGCGTCGTACCCGACGATCACGAAATGCCGCTCGCTCATGGCCCCGACTCTAGGCCGGACTGACCGGGTACCCAAGATTCCGGACCACCCCGATCGCCTTACCTTGGGCGCGCCCGGCCCCGATCGCATAGTCGAACCATGACGCAGACAGCGACGACAGCGCGCGGATGGCGCCGGTTCACCCTCCACTACATCGAGATGATCATCGCGATGTTCGTCGGGATGTTCGCCCTGGGCTTCCTCCAGTCCGCCGTCGGCCTCGGCTTCTCCCACACGCAGCACCCCGAGCTCGGCTACCTGGTGATGGCCTTCAACATGTCCGTCGGGATGGCCGCCTGGATGAGGTTCCGCGGCCACGCCTGGCAGCCCACCCTTGAGATGTGCGCCGCGATGTTCGCCCCCGTCGTCCCCCTCTTCCCCCTGCTCTGGCTGGGCGTCATCGACGCCGGCGGGCTGATGCTCCTCGCGCACGTGGCCATGTTCCCCCTCATGCTCGGCGCGATGCTGCTGCGCCGCACGGAGTACACCCACTGCGCGGGCTGAGACCCGTCCGGCGAACAACGTCTAGCGGGTCACCCTGGCGCGAAGCCCGAGCAGGACGTCGATGACCAGGAAGGCGGCCAGTGAGATGCCCATCAGGGGCAGGAACCAGCCGACCGCCACGGCGATCACGCTCAGGGGAGCGAGGACGGCCCAGTGCGCCCTCCGCCGGCCACCACGCGGGTACGGCCTGCCGAAGCCGCGGGTCGGACGGCGCTGCCACCACATCCGGTAGCCGAGCACGATGAGCGTGATCACGCCGCTTGCCAGGAGGGCCAGCAGGACCTGGTTGGCCAGGCCGAACAGCAGCCCCATGTGACCGTCGATGCCCCACCTGGTGACTTTGGCGGCCAGCGGATAGTCCGCGAAGCGCAGCTCGGCGGTGACCTTGCCGTTGGCGTCCACAGCCACCTGGTCAAGGCGTTGGGGGACGCTCTTGTCGATCTCCTTGACCAGATAGGGGGCGCCTGCCTCACCAGGCCAGACGATCTCCAGCGGACCCGACAGCCCCTTGCCGGCCGCGGCCTGGACGACGCGGTCCACATCTGCGCTCGCCCCGCCGTGCTGGTGGCCGCTGCCACCTGAGTGGGCGGCGTGCTCGCCGGACGAGGTGGAGATCGCCGGAGTGGTCCAGCCGAGCGCGGCGCGAAGCTCGTCGACGTTCTCACCTGCGTACTTCGACCACGTCAACCCGGTGGCGGACAGGAAGAGCAGGCCCACCACTGCCCACAGCCCCACTGATCCGTGCCAGGAGAGGGCGCGGCGCGCTCCCGAAAGCGAGCGGTCAGGAGCGATGAGGCCGCGCAGGCCGCGCTTCCTGCGACGCCTGGAGATCCACAGCACCAGCCCGCCCAGGGCGACGATCCACAGCCAGCTGGCTGCCAGCTCGCTGTAGACCCTCCCCGGTTCGCCCAGATGCAGGTGCCGGTGCAGCTGGGAGATCCAGGCGCGGACCGGGAACGCGCCTGAACTGCCGTAGCTGTCCAGGACGCCGCGTACCTGAGCGGTGTACGGGTCGACGAAGACCGCCAGCTGGGTACTCTCCGGCAGGCCGGGCACGTCCATCAGTACCCGCGTGGTGGCGTCGGGCTCGTCCGCCGGCCGTACTGCGGTGACCTTGCCGTCCGGGTGTGCCGTCTGCGCGGCGGCGACCTGCCGGGTGAGCGGCAGCCGGGACTCGCCCGCGGGCGCGGTCAGTTCGTGCCGGTAGACGATCTGCTCGATCTGGTAGGACGCCGCGTACAGGAGCCCGGTGGAGGCGGCGACGAGGAGGAAGGGGGCGATGAGTATGCCGGCGTAGAAGTGCAGCCGCAGGACCAGAGGCTTGAGGGCGGTCCACGCGGTTCCTCGTCCGGGGGACTGCTCAGGCTCGGCGGCGGGGCGCACGTCGGTAGAAGTCATGGGGATCTCCGTTCACGGGGACGCGCACATCGACAGGTACGCCTCACCTCGGGTGGGGGTTCAGCCACGCACCGGCGTGGCGGGACACGGGCGCGGCGGCAGCGGCCTGCCACGGCCCGCGGACCGGGCTACAGCCCGGTCAGAGAACGGAGAGAAGCGTGGGAGGTCCGCGCCGGCGGACACCGGTGGCGAGCAGGATGCGCCGCAGCCGGTCCGCCTCGTGATCTGCCCGAGGACGGCGCGGCACGCGCGGCGTGACCAGACCACCCGCGAGGATGAGCAGTCCTGTCCACAGCGCACCCAGCGACGTGACCGCCAGGTGGAGGATGGTGGCCAGGGTCGACTCGCCCCGCTCCAGCCACCAGGACGACATGACGGCGATCACGACGTGGACGAGCAGCATGCCCAGGCCGCTGGTGCCGTGAGCGTGGACCGGCGCGGCGGGCGGTGGGGCCGCCACACCGGCGGTGAACAGATGGTGCATGCCGTACTGCGCGGCGAAGCACGCGACGAGCAGCACACCCACGCCTCGTTGGCGACGGCCGAGGAGGAAAGCTCCGGCCCAGGTCAGCGCCACGGCACCGGCCAGGGTGCTCGGTCGTACGGCGACGCCGCCCGCCAGCACGTGCAGAGCCGCCGACACCAGCACGCAGACCACGGCGAACACCGTGGCGCGTATGGCGCGCAGAACAGGCCGACCGACATGCACCCGCACATGGTGCCACTTCCCACGCCCCTGTCACCACGTGCGATTCACGCCAGGTCATGAGGGGGACGGGCCGTGCTCACCCGCTGCGAGCCGAAGCCGGATGACGTTGTGCGGGACGGAGTGACGTTGTGGGGGTGACGTTGTGCGGGGTTACGGACAACCGCTGCCGTCACCCCGAACGTCATCGACCGGCGTGACGGACAAGCGCTGCCGTCACACCGACTTCATCGACCAGCGTGACGGGGCCAAGCGCTGCCGTCAGCCGGACTTCCTCGACCGGGCGTGACGGACAAGCGCTGCCGTCACGCCGACTTCAGTGAGCGGCTCCCTTGAGTTCGCCGGCGTTGTCCGCCCGGGCCGGCAGGAGCAGGGCGGTGATGACCACAGCCACGGACAGAACCGCGCCGATGATGAAGGCCAGTCGCATGCCCTCGAGGTTGGCCAGCGCGTCGGTGACTCCCGAGGACTTCAGTGCATCGGCGCGCGCGCTCATCACGGTGATCACGAGCGCGGTGCCGAAGGCCGCGGCGACCTGCTGCAGGGTGCTCAGGATCGAGCTGCCGTGAGAGTAGAGGTGCGGGGGAACCGCTCCGAGCCCGAGGGTGAAGACCGGGGTGAAGGTCGCGGCCAGGCTCACCATCAGCAGCGCGTGCAGTCCGAGGAGCTGCCAGAACGGCATGGTCATCGTGACCTGGGTGAAGCCCGTGAGCGCGAGCGTGATCCCGATCGCGCCCGGGATGACCAGGACCCTGCCGCCGAACCGGTCGAACAGGCGGCCGACGGTCGGACCGAGCAGCCCCATCGCGAGGGCGCCCGGCATCACGAGGAGCCCGGTCTGCAGGGCGCTGAGCCCGCGGACGTTCTGCAGGTAGAGCGGTAGCAGGATCATCGAACCGAGCATCGCCATGAAGGAGACCGACATCAGGATCAGCGCGACCGTGTAGGTGCGGTGGCGCAGGGTGCGCAGGTCCATCAGCGGTGCGCCGCGCTTCTGCAACCTCAGTTGGCGGAAGACGAAGACGGCGATGGTGATCAGGCCGGCCGCAACGATCGCGGCGGCCACGCGGACGTCGCCGCTCTCGAAGTGGCTGAGCCCGTAGACCAGGCCGCCGAAGCCGGCCGCGGCGGTCGCCGCGCTGAACCAGTCGATGGTGCTGATCCGGGGCTCGCCGACGTTCTTGAGCTGCCGCAGGCCACTCCAAGTGATCACGGCGGCGATGGGGAGCACCAGGGCGAACAGCAGACGCCAGGGCCCGAACTGGAGGATCACCCCGGAGATCGCCGGACCCATCGCGGGCGCCACCGAGATGGCCAGGGAGACGTTACCCATCACCCGGCCCCTGTCCGACTCGGGCACCACCTGCATCAGGGTGGTCATCAGCAGCGGCATCATCACAGCGGTCCCCGACGCCTGGATGATGCGGGCGCCCAGCAGCACCTCGAACGTCGGCGCGGCGGCGGCCAACGCCGTGCCGATCAGGAACAGACTCATCGCGGTGGCGTACGCGCGGCGGGTGGACACCCGCTGCAGGAACCACCCGGTGATCGGGATGACCGCGGCCATGGTCAGCATGAAGGCGGTCGAGAGCCACTGCGCGGTCTGCTCGGTGATGTGCAGCGCGACCATCAGCTGGGGGATCGCGTTGATCATGATCGTCTCATTGAGGATGACCACGAACGTGGCGAGCACCAGCAGCCAGATCACGGGCGGGGTGCGCCCTGAAACGGTCGCCGTGGGGGTGGCAGGTGAGTCGAGCAGGGGGCTGGACACGGAACCTCGATCCGGGTTGTTGGTACAACGTGGTCGTGGCTGGTGTCCCAGCCTTCAATCGCACGATCGGTCATGGCCATGCACATACTGACTGGCGCCACCGACAAAAACGCGACGACCGCGTCCACCTTGCGGCAAGTGAGGTGAGATGTCACCCGGTTTTCACCCGCGGCAGAGACGATCTTCAGATCGCGCAGCAGGGCCCATTCCGCTCCACGGCCTGGGCGAACACCTCGCACAGCACACGCCCGGACGACCCGAACAGGTTGGCGACTGATCCCTGGCGCCGACGTCGGGGGCTGGGCGGAGTTCGTTCGCCGTCGCTGTCCGTCACATCCATTCGGTGCGGGTAGCCAGGCGGAACAGCGCTTGGCATAGGTCATCGACGCTGGAGCGAACCCCGTTGAAAGGCTGGACGACCGACCATCCCTTGGCGACCGACCACCGGCCACCGGCCACCGGCCACCGGCGACCGGCGACCAGCGACCACGGCGCACGAAGCGCCCCTCCCGCGATGTATGAGTGCGAGGCCACGGGACCGCAGACGGCCGAAAGCGATCGGAACCCCGCCCGCCGCCGCGCGGCCGTGGAGAACCGACGCCGGCCCATCGACCGTGAGCGCCTGGCCGCGTCTCTGCGCGAACGGGGAGTCCGTTCTGGGGTGGGCCTGCCCGATCCGCCAGCCAAGATCTACGTGCAGCTCGGTCTGAAGGCCGTCTCTCATCCCTCACAACACGAAGTCCTAATCGCGAGTTCATGCGACCCGGGACTTCGTAGGTTGGTGTCGGAGGGGTGGGTTGAACCGTTCGCCCACCTGCTTGAGCAGGACAATCCATGGCTGGACCTGGAGTAACCCCGACTCGTTGCTTCGCGCAGTCAGCTTGGAAACTCCTTCAAGATCATGCCATATGAGCCGGCGGGTCAAGTGACCACGAGCTCCCGTGATGTCCTGCTGATCGCCTTGCGAACGGGCGCACTAACGTGCACAAGCGCTGGTCCGGCTTCATGCGCCGCACTTGACTGCCGGTCCGCCCCAATCACGAGGTCAGAACCTACCGATGGAATCAGTGCAGGCAGGTCAGAAGCTTTGAGAAGAGATTTGAAGTACTACAGGATCGCTATCGGCTC
This sequence comes from Nonomuraea recticatena, assembly GCF_039533245.1. Taxonomy (NCBI): domain Bacteria; kingdom Bacillati; phylum Actinomycetota; class Actinomycetes; order Streptosporangiales; family Streptosporangiaceae; genus Nonomuraea; species Nonomuraea recticatena. The sequence continues at coordinate 29,599 of NZ_BAAATE010000009.1, forward strand.
GTCCTCATCGTGATGTGAAGATGCATCAGCGGAGGCTTTGTACTGTTCGACGATCCTGGACTCGACTTGAGTTATCAACAATATCAGGGGGACGGCGTAATTGATGTATTGGACCAGGTATTACGGATGATTCGAAGCGATAGAGGCATTCAACTGGTATAGAGCCGCTTTTGGCCCGGTAGAAGTCTTGATCGGTACACGGCATCTACGCGTCTGTCGGGCCACGGAGTCGCACGCCGCGCGGTGCAGGTTCATGTGTTTGTTCTAGCTTGAAAGGTCGTCGCCGGTGTGCTGCGGGGGCCGACGTGAGCTGAACCCCGAACAGATCTGCGCTGCTGCCATTCTCGCAGGGCGTTCGTCAAGTGACTTCGTTCCGGATTTCGGTGAGATGTGTTGAGTAACGGTCAATGATCAGAGACAAAGTCGGCGGTAGCTACCACCGGAAGGAACCAGCCAACGCATGCGTCGCATGCACCGCCCAATCGCGCTGGCCGCAGCTACCGTCGCACGTGTCGCTGCCATTGCTCGCCGGAAGCCCCGCTTCCGCCGCGGTTGACCCCTGCCGTGGCGAAGCCACCGGCACTCTCACCATGGTCCGCGACCTCGTCTCGCTGAACTTGGCACCCGTCGCTCCCCGGGGAGTGCGGACCATCTGCTCATCAGTGCCCTGGCAGGCAACCTCAGCGCCGATCAGTCCTGAGAGGCGGTCCCGCTGCTCAGGCGGAGGAGCAGTGGAGACGACCTGGCAGGGTCGATCTCTCTTGTCAGGATGATCGCCGCAGGAGACGGTCAAAAGCTGTCCGCGTTGGCATCGGTTCGCCACGGTGACCACACATGTGGCTCATGCCGCAGTTCTGCGGTCGGCAGATTAGCGCCTGCTGCGCCTTCAGGTAGGGGGAAACGACCCCTTTGCTGGTGGGTTTGCCAACTATGCCTGGCGGCCATCCGGTGACTCCAGCGGATGGCTACACGCGTGGGCGTGGCTCCCGGCAGGACGTCAATGACACGTCCATTCTCTCATCGACATCAGCGTGCCCGGCTTAATGGGGGCATTTGATGGCTTTTAAACCTAAAGTGGCAAACGCCCCTTTTGGTAGTGTTGCGAACATCCGAAGAGGGCGAAGTATCTGAAATCGCCCATAAGTGTCCTAAGGGCGACAGGCAAGAATTTGGCGATTACTATATGCCGTTTTAGCGGTCGGCATTCCGCAATTGTGGACTTCTCTGGATAGTGTGGCGAATCGCGAGGTAAGGCTCTCGGGCTTCCGAACCACCAATCGCTCTACGGGGGGCATGTTCGGTTGGTGATGACTCGCGCAGTCGGACGTCTTCGCCCTCTGCGGGCGTGACGGGCCGGATGTATCCGATGCCCTTACATAGGAGACTGACGTGCTGAATGAAAGCTATCTCTATGCACACCATTCTTAGCCGGCCTGGATTCTCCCGCGTGGCAGCGGGACTCGCGATTCTCCTCGTCCTAGGTGTGCTTATGGTTGCGCAATCCAGGGAGAGTGCCGCACAAGTAGCCCCAGTCGACCTGGGAACTACGGAAAGCTACTCGGTTCTGGGTGGGCAATCGGTCACCAACACCGGGCCCACCATCCTCGGGAGAGACCTGGGCGTGAGTCCGGGTACCGCAATAACCGGGTTCCCTCCCGGCATAGTGCTCGGGACGGTGCACCAAAACGATGCCCACGCAGCCCAAGCACAATCCGACTTGGTCATCGCATACAACGACGCCGCCGGCCGAGCTCCGACCGCCACCGTCTCCGGCGACCTCGTCGGTCAGACACTCACTGAAGGCGTTTACCAGTCCTCAGGGCCTTTGGCACTGAGCGGCACGCTCACCCTCGACGCCCAGGGCAATCCCAACGCCGTCTTCATCTTCCAGATCGCCTCGACGCTCATCACCGCATCAGCCAGCAATGTCAATCTGATCAACGGCGCTCAAGCGTGCAACGTCTTCTGGCAAGTGGGCAGCTCCGCGACGCTGGGAACGGGCTCCCACTTCGTGGGCAACATCCTTGCTCTGACATCGATTACGGTGACAACAGACACCACTGTCGACGGCCGAGCACTGGCCCGTAACGGCTCAGTCACCCTCGATAGCAACGTCTTCACCGTCTCTGAATGCGACACGCCGACGGTGAGTCCGTCGCCCACGGTGACGGCTTCGCCCACGGTGACGGCTTCGCCCACGGTGACGGCTTCGCCCACGGTGACGGCTTCGCCCACGGTGACGGCTTCGCCCACGGTGACGGCTTCGCCCACGGCTTCGCCCACGATCACACCGACTCCGAAGCCCACCAAGCCTTGCAAGCCCGGCCATCACAAGCCTGGCTATCCGAAGCATGATGATGACAAGGCCGACCATCACAAGCCTGGCTATCCGAAGCATGATGATGACAAGGCCGACCATCACAAGCCTGGCTATCCGAAGCACGATGATCACAAGGCCGACCATCACGAGCCCTGCTATCCGACGTCTGGTGATGACGAGCCCGATGACGAGCCCGGCTATCACATGCCCGGCCTCGAGCCGGGTCGCCCATGGTGGCGCCCGTTCCCGACCGGCCCTCAGATTCCCGGCCTCGAGCAGCTACGCCCATGGTGGGCTCCGATCCCGGCCGGATCATGGAATACCGATGATTAACCGGCTAGGTGTTCCGGCCCGTTTGCCGGACTGAGAATCACGCAAGGCCCCGCCTCTGGAACCGGAGGCGGGGCCTTGCGCCGTTCGGCGTTTGGATCCGGACGGCAAGAAGAACGGCATCTCTTCGTGAACTGGCACCGTGCGGTCGGCTCAGGGCGCGCTGCCGAGGGTGCCGCTGGTTCGTGTTGCTGAACCGCCGTCCTCCACCGAACGTGCGGCTCTCATCACATCGGACGCTCTTGTACCGCTTCCGAATTTCCCATCCACTCGGCGGACTTCGGCGATCTTCCGCCGCGTAGTCCACTCCATCGCCTTCTTGGGCAGCCCACACGTGCAGGGAGGTCGAAGGTCCGCGCGACCAAAGTTCGTCCAGGTCGTTCTCGATCCAGAGCTCTCGCAAAATCCTGGTCGCCTCGTTTGCTGTCGACCCGCGGAGTCGGTCTGCTGCGCTTGCCTGGGTCAATGGCGTACAAGGTGATCAGGATTCCACTCGGCCACCCCACCAGGCCGCCCAAAGCGAGATGACCATCTCGGGGCCGGACGTCCCCGCCGAAGGCAAGATCTGACGGTCACTGACTGCGGCCCGTACGTCGGTTGGCTTGCCGTTCTCCGTAGTGACTTCGACCGGCTCAGGTGATCCGTCGCGGCGATCGGCGCGTGGGCGGTGCTGGCCGCGACCGGCCGGAGACCCGCAGTGCGGCCAGCAGACCGCCCAAACGCGCTGGACGTGATGGATCGTGGGTTCCGCCCTCGCCGAGTTTCGTGCAGCTGTCGTTCCGCTGGTTCTACTGGGGAGACCGCGACAATGAACGTGTCGGTCTGCCCCTCCCTCAGTTCCGGGCGCCGCCCGCACGAGGACCGGCGGATCTGAAGGAGGCGCGGTAGGACTGCGGCGTGACCCCGACGACACGCTTGAAGCGCTCGCGGAAGGCGGTGGCCGAGCCGAACCCAGACTGCGCCGCGACCCGTTCCACGCCGTGGTCGGTGCTCTCCAGCAGGAACTGCGCCCGGCGCACCCTGGCCCGCAGCAGCCACTGCAGCGGCGTGGTGCCGGTCTGCTCGCGGAAGCGGCGGCTGAACGTACGCTCGCTCAGCCCACTGCGCGCGGCCAGATCCGCCAGCGTGATCTCCTGGGCGAGGTGCTCCTCGATCCACGCCAGCACCGGCTCCAGCAGCGAGCCTCGGGGCACCGGCGGCAGGGCGTGCGTGACGAACTGCGCCTGCCCGCCCTCCCGTTCCAGCGGCACCACCGACAGCCGGGCGGAGTCGGCGGCCACGGCCGAGCCGAAGTCGCGGCGGATGAGGTGCAGGCACAGGTCCAGCCCCGCTGCCGCCCCGGCCGAGGTGAGGATCTGGCCGTTGTCGACGTACAGCACGTCCGGCCGCACGTCGATCAGCGGGTACGCCTCGGCCAGCCGCCGCGCCACCGTCCAGTGGGTGGTGGCGCTCAGCCCGTCCAGCAGGCCGGCCGCGGCGAGGGTGAAGGCGCCCACGCAGATGGAGGCGATCCTGGTGCCGCCGGCCGCCGCCGCGCGCAGGGCCGCGAGCACCTCCGGGTCGGGCGGCGCGGCCGGTTCCGAGCGGCCCGGCACGATGATGGTGTCGGCCTCGCGCAGCGCCTCCAGCCCGTACGGGGCGACGATCGTGAACGCCTCGCTGGTCACCTGCGGCGTCCGCGCGCACACCCGGACCCGGTACGGGCGGCGCCCGTCGGCGAGGGCGGCCCGTCCGAACACCTCGACCGGCGTGGCCAGGTCGGCCGGCACCACGTGGTCCTGGGCCAGGACGGCGATCGTGTGCATGACGGACACCGTAGCGGCCACTGCCCCGCCCGAAGCAGTACGTCGGGAACCGCCCAGACGCCCCGCCGGAAGCAGCGCGTCGGGACCGCCAGCCCCCAGCCGAAGCCGCGTTGTCGAGGGGGACGGCCCGGACGCCCCGCCCGGGCCTTCGTGGCCGGCCGGCGGTGCCGAAGGTGAGAGCCGACGCCTACGAGAGGGCCGGTGGCGGGAACCCGTGGGAAATTGTCGATTCAGCCCATGGGGCGGCGGGGGCGGTCGTCCTAGTCTGGCGGCGCCCCCCTCTCCTTCCCTTCACGTTTCGCAGAACGGTACGCCGCATCTCATGTCCATCCTCATGCCGATCCTGATCGGCCTGATCGCCGTCACCCTCATCTCCCTGATCCCCGAGCCGCACCGGCGCACGGTCAACGCCGTGATCGTGGCCGGCGCGGGCGCCGCCTACCTCAGCGGCGGCGGGCTCGGTTACGCGGAGTTCGTGCTGCCGATCATCATGACGTACGTCGCCTACCGGGGACTGACCAGCTATGCCTGGATCGGCGTCGGCTGGCTGCTGCACACCGTGTGGGACGTCATCCACCACCTCAAGGGCGCCCCGATCCTTCCCTTCGCCGAGCACTCCTCGTTCGGCTGCGCCATCTGCGACCCGGTGATCGCGCTGTGGTGCTTCGCGGGCGGGCCCTCCGTCATCGGCTGGATCCGCGCCCGCTTCTCCCGCGAACCCGCGACCTCAGCCACCTCCGGTACTCAGGCCACCTCCGGTACGAATGCCACGTCCGGCGGGGCGTGTTGAACCGTTCGCCTATCTGCTTGAGCAGGGCAATCCGTGGCTGGACCTGGAGTGACCACGACCCGTTGGTGCACACAGTCAGCTTGGAAACTCTTTCGAGATCATGTGGCATGAGCCGGTGGGTCAAGTGACCGAGTGTCCCCGTGACGTCCTGCTGATCGCCTTGCGAGCGGGCGCACGGCAGGCACAAGCGCTTGTCCGGCTTGGTGTGCCGCGCCTGCCCGCTCCAGCCGGTTACCAGCCGCCTTGTGATGATGCCGGGCCGTGTCTTTGGGCTTCTCTTGAGCGGCCACCAGCCATGGTCTGAAGCGTGAGCATCAGAGTTGAAGAGCGTCCAGAAGTCCACGAGCCTGCCAAGGAAGACAATCGCCTGGCCGCCAGGGTCGAGACAGGCTTGATCATCGCAGGGTTCGTCGGCATGCTCTTCCTCCTGCCGCGTCTGGAGTGGGGTGACGGCTCGATCCGCTACTTCCAGCTGACGGATCTGCTCACGCAGGGGACCGTGCCGGAAGAGAAATACTCGATGATCGGACCGTTGTTCTCGACGCCGCTTTGGCTGATCGGCAAGCTCGTAGAGGCGCCGAGTTGGTGGACACTGCGCTACAACCCCCTTCTGCTCATGGGGGGAGTGGCGTTCGTCTGGTTCGCGCTGCGTGACCGGCTGCCCCGGCCGCTCCTACGACGGTTCATCCTGCTGCTGGTCTTCGCGTCGATGTTCGCCCACCACCAGCTGGGATACAACGGCGAGGTCTTCACCGCGATCCTCGTTCTCATCGGAACAGTTGCGCTCCTCAGGGGCAGAACGCGGTCGGGATGGCTCACGGTCGCCGTGGGGGTCGCCAGCACCCCCGCCGCTCTGCCCGCGATGGCCCTGATGACCGCCAAGTGGATCTGGGACGTCAGACGACTGCGCTGGGTACTGGCGGTGTGCGCGGCGGTCGCGCTGGTGATGGCGGAGTCGTGGCTGAGGCGTGGCAGTCCGCTCGCGACCGGATATGAGGCCGACAACCACGGGCGCCGCACGATCATGCCGTACTCAGGCCTACCAGGCCTCAGCTATCCGATCTTCTTCGGGGCTTTGTCGCTCATCTTCCTTTGGCAAAGGCCTCCTCTTCTTCGCGCCCGGACTGTTCCTGCCCGTCAGGCAGCGCCTGCGCCGCCTGGCCGCCGGACGGCAGCTCTACGATCTATGGCTGGCGTTCGTGATCGGTCTGCTCCTGCTCTACGGGATGTACTGGGCATGGAGCGGTGCATCGTTCTGGGGACCGCGGTATCTGCTGTTCGCGGCGATTCCCGCGGCGTTCGCGCTAGCCGTACGCTGCTACCAGTCGGATGCCTCGGCCCTGTCCGACCTCGTCACGGTCGTGGTCCTCGGACTGTCGATTTGGGTTGGACTCAACGGGGCGGTTTTCGGAGACGTTGACGTTCCCAAGGTTTGCTGGCCTGACGGGGCCGGCCACTATGAGGCTCCGATCTGCTTCTACACGCCGGAGTTCAGCGCATTGTGGTATCCATTCGTCGCGGGTATCAAGCTCCTGACCGTTGGCCAGTGGATCTACCTCGGTTACGGCCTCGCTGTGGGCGCCTATCTGATGGCCGGACCGTTGCTGCGGATCGCCGGACACCTGCACACCTGGGCGATCCCGGCGGCAGCCCGTGTCAGGGCCTTCCACTGGTAGGCCGGAGAAGCGAACTGTCTCGGCAGAAGAACACAGCGCTGCTCGCCCAGCATCGCGCGGCGTTGGAGGCCGGTGCTGACGCGGAACTGATCGCTGGATGGATCCAGGAGGAACAGGCTCGGAAGACTGCGGCGCAGAGTCAACTCAGCCGTTCGCGTGCTCCGCGTCAGCCGAAGCTGCGGTGAGACGAACTCGCGGCTAATCATCCGGCTGGGAAGCATGGTGCGAGTGCTCTCCAGCGCCGACCCAGTACGGAAGGCCAAGGTCTACGCAGAACTGGGACTGAAGCTCGTCTACCACCCCGGAAAGCACAAAGTCCTGGTCGCAACTTCGTGCGACCAGGACCCCATAGGCTACCGGTTTGTGTCCGAGGGGGGACTTGAACCCCCATGCCCCGCAAAGGGCACTAGCACCTCAAGCTAGCGCGTCTGCCTATTCCGCCACCCGGACTTGGTGCCTGCACGCGAGACCGTCATCCCGCGTCGGCTCAGTAAGGTTAGCAAACTCTGCGGGGTGCGTCATACCGTGATTCCTCAAGACCCGATCGAAGGAGTCCGCATGACCCGGCGCACCGGCGAGGACGAGGTCGTCGACCTCTGCCGAGACCTCATTCGCATCGACTCGACGAACGCGGGAGACAACGCAGGCCCCGGCGAGAGGCAGGCTGCGGAGTACGTGGCCGAGAAGCTCGAAGAGGTGGGCCTGGAGGCACGCATTCTCGAGAGCGACGACCGCAGGGCCAACGTGATCGCCCGCATCGAGGGCGAGGACTCGAGCAGAGGGGCGCTGCTCCTGCACGGCCATCTGGACGTCGTGCCGTTCGACGCCGGCGACTGGCGGCACCATCCGCTGTCCGGAGAGATCGCCGATGGGTGCGTCTGGGGCAGGGGCGCCGTGGACATGAAGGACATGGACGCGATGATCCTGGCCGTCGCCAGGCAGTGGGCGAGCTCGGGCAGGCGGCCTCCGCGCGACGTGGTGCTGATGTTCACCGCCGACGAGGAGGCGGGCGGCGCCTACGGGGCCAACTTCCTGGTCGACAACCACAAGGAGCTGTTCGAGGGGGTCACCGAGGCCATCGGCGAGGTCGGCGGCTTCAGCGTCTCCCTCGGCGACAGGAGGCTCTACCTCATCGAGGCGGCGGAGAAGGGCATGGCGTGGATGCGGCTGAGGGCGAAGGGCCGCGCGGGCCACGGCTCGATGCTGAACGCCGACAACGCCGTCACCGAGCTCGCTGACGCAGTCGCCCGCATCGGCCGTCACGAATGGCCCGTACGGCTGACGCCCACGGTCAAGCGCCTGCTGGACGAGCTGGAGATAGGCCCTGACGAGATCGACAGGCTCGGCCCGCTGGCCCGCATGATCGGCGCGGTGCTCCGCAACACCGCCAACCCCACGATGCTCCAGGGCGGCTACAAGGCCAACGTCATCCCGCAGAGCGCCGAGGCCGTGGTGGACGGGCGGTTCCTGCCGGGCTACGAGGAGGAGTTCTTCGCCACGATCGACGAGCTGCTCGGTCCGAACGTCACCAGGGAGTTCGTGCAGCATCAGGTGGCGCTGGAGTTCGCCTTCGAGGGGCCGCTGGTGCGGGCGATGGCGCAGGCGCTCACCGAGGAGGACCCCGACGGGCTCGCCGTGCCGTACACCCTCTCAGGGGGGACGGACCTCAAGGCGTTCAGCAGGCTGGGAATCACCGGGTACGGCTTCGCGCCGCTCAAGCTCCCTGCCGACCTGGACTTCTCAGGGATGTTTCATGGGGTGGACGAGCGGGTGCCGGTCGATTCGCTCCGGTTCGGGGTCAGGGTGCTTGACCGATTCCTAGCTCTCTCCTGAAAAGCCCTTGCGACCACCTTGAGTACTGCTACGGTTACCGAGCGTTGAGGGGTGAGTCCACGGACTGGCCTCACATGTGAGGTCGGTTCTGGAGCTCGGGAGGTCACGTGGCACGCATGCCGGTGCAGCGGTGGAGGGCGAAGTCCCTCCCTGCTCGGCGCGTGCCCGTGGCTGTCTTCGAAGAGCGTGCGACCACCGATCGGGCCGCCCGGATGGCGCGGTTCGCGGCCGGCGCCCGCCCGGTCATCGCACGAGCACTCACGGTAGGCGGCCTGCTGGTCGCCGGTTGGCTGCTCGCCATGCTCTTCGGGCTGCTCGCAGCAGCTCCGGCAGCCGCGGAGACCACCGCGGCCACAGGAGCCGACACCTCTCAATCCGTCGCCGGTTTCCCCACGGCAGACGGCGCCGCCCTGGTGCTGGACAACACCGAGGCAATGGCCGGGGCTGAAGTGGACGGGCTCACCAGCCAGTCGAAGCCCGGCTTCCCCGCACCTTCCTCCGTCGGCAAGAGCATGGGCGCCAAGGGCTTGGCGCCGAACGGCGGAGGCAACGGCCCGTTCGGGCCTGGCATGGGGGACATCGCGAGGTCCGTCATCGACCCGCGTGAGACGGCTCAGCGCGCCCCCCTGGCGTGCGTGCTGCCCCCGGTCTTCCGCACAGCAGCGGACGACCCTTCTTTCTCACCTGACTGATTCCGCTCAAGAGCAGGAGCGTGGGCTGAGTCCCCTCCGCAGAGCGTGTGACACATCAGTCATTGCTGGTTCGCGTATCCGAGTTCCCCGCTGTGCGTGGTCGTCAGAGGACCTCGCTCGGCCTCGGCTGCCCGCGACCAGGTCAGGTATTCCCCCCAAGAACCACTAGGAGCATTCATCATGCGTACGTGGGCTAAGGCATCGACCCCTGCGGCTCTGCTCGCGGTAGCGGTCATGTCCTTCGGCAGCGGCACCGCTGTCGCCGACACCTCTGGAGACTCCTCCATCGGCGGCGGCAACCAGGTCAACCTGCCGATCTCACTTCCCGTCGACATCAGCGGCAACTCCGTCGCCGCGGCCGGCGAGTCCACCGCCAACTCGGAGGGCGGCGCCTCGGTCGAGAACGTCGGCCAGAGCGGCGGCATCCCGAACAAGACCTCTGGCAACAGCAGCGTCCTGGGCGGCAACCAGGTCAACGCGCCGATCAGCGCTCCGATCAACGCCTGTGGCAACGCGCTGTCGCTGTTCGGCAGCTCCGAGGCGGGCTGCAAGGGCGGCGCCACCGTCAAGAACACCGGCAAGGGCGGCGCGGGAGGCAACAGGACCTCCGGCGACAGCAGCGTCCTGGGCGGCAACCAGGTCACCGCGCCGATCAGCGCGCCGATCAACGCCTGCGGCAACGCGCTGGCGATCTTCGGGGACGCCACGGCAGGGTGCAAGGGCGGCTCCGCCGTCAAGAACACCGGCGTGGGCGCCGGCGGCAACACCACCTCGGGCCGGAACTCCGTCCTGGGCGGCAACCAGGTGATCGCGCCGATCAGCGGCCCGATCAACATCTGCGGCAACGCGATCGCGGTCTTCGGCCAGGCCTTCGCCGGGTGCAAGGGCGGCTCCAGCGTCACCAACGGCGGCGACAGGCCGGGTCACGGCTATCACCGCGGCCCGGGGCGCCTCGCCTCCTCGGGCAACGACACCGACGGCCGCTTCGGCGCCGGCAGCGGCAACCAGGTGATCGCGCCGATCAGCCTGCCGATCACCGCCTGCGGCAACGCCGTGGGCAACGCCCCCGCCGGGTGTAAGGGCGGCAGCACGGTCGAGAACACCGCCGCGGGCAGCGGCGCCGGTGGCAACACCACCTCGGGCCGCTCGGGCGTCCTGTCGGGCAACCAGGTGATCGCGCCGATCACCGCCCCTGTCAACGTCTGCGGCAACGCGGTCGCGCTCGCCGGCCAGGCCTTCGCCGGGTGCAAGGGCGGCGTCTCGGTCAAGAACGGCGGCAAGGGCGCGGGCGGCAACAGGACCTCCGGCCAGTCGGGCGTCGGCTCGGGCAACCAGGTGATCGCGCCGATCACCGCTCCGATCAACGCCTGCGGCAACGCCGTGGCGGCGCTGGGCCTGGCCGAGGCCCACTGCAAGGGCGGGGCGAGCGTCTCTCCGAAGCACGGCGTGGGCGGTGGCGGCAACACCACCTCAGGCAGGTCCGGTGTCCTCGCGGGCAACCAGGTGGTCGCGCCGATCACCGCTCCCGTCAACGTCTGCGGCAACGCGGTGGCCGTCCTGGGTGACGCCGCCGCTGGGTGCCTCGGTGGCGCCCGGGTCGGCAAGCCGGTCGACGAGCACGACCACGGGTACGACCACTGGACGCGTTCCAGCGGCAAGGTCGCCAACTCCAAGGCCAGCGGTCTGCTCCCCGCTCTTCCTGTCGTCCCCGCCATGGCAGGGCTGAAGGATGTGGGCAACGTCACCCAGCAGATGCGCGGCTCGGGGCTGCCCGCGCTGCCCGTCGTCGGTGACCTCACCAGCACGCTCGGCCTGCCCGCACTGCCTGGCCTGCCCGGTCTGCCCGGTCTGCCCGGCCAGCCCGCCACGCCGACCGAGCGTCAGGGCAAGGCGACTCCCGCCTCGAACAGCCCCGTCTCGGCCCTCGGCCCCGCCACCGACCTCGTTTCCTCGACCCCGGTCGGCGGGGCGGTCGGCTCCGCCACCGGCGCCCTGCCCGTCGGTGACCTCGGCCTGATGAGCGCCGCTCAGCCGGCCGGCGTCACGGGGATGAACTCCAACTCGCTGTTCGCGCTGGTCATGGGCGCCATGTTCGCTGCTTCCGCGACGCTGTTCGCGACGACCCGCCGTCTGCGTTTCGGCAAGAAGTAGGCGGCGCGGCATCGGTTGACCACGGTACGGCACCGCCCGCAGCCGGCGGGTGAGTAGCCGAGGACCCTCTGCCCGCTCCCATCCAGGGGGCGGGCAAAGCCCGTTTCCCGCAAAGGGAGCACAGACGTTCCGCCCGCACCCAGCGACTCGTCGCGGCCCTGACCCTGACTCCGCCGTGCGGGTGGAGGTGGATGCTT
>NZ_BAAATE010000009.1:41490-274310 GCF_039533245.1 Nonomuraea recticatena
TTTGCCCGTGCTGGTGTGGTGGTCGCGGCTCTGGCCGTGATCTCCTCAGTGCGGGTGGAGGTTAGATGCTTTGCCCGTGCTGGTGTGGTGGTCGCGGCTCTGGCCGTGATCTCCTCAGTGCGGGTGGAGGTTAGATGCTTTGCCCGTGCTGGTGTGGTGGTCGCGGCCCTGGCCGTGATCTCCTCAGAACGGGCAAAGGTTAGACGCTTTGCCCGTTCTGGGGGGCGCGGCCCCAGAACGGGCAAAGCCATGTCAGAGAGTTCGTCGGACACGGATGATCTTGCGGCGTAGCCGTACATGTCTGCTGCCGTCGGGGTACAGTCGCACCCTGGCCAGTTCCCACTGCCCGTATTCAGCATGTTCGGTCAGCATCTGACGTGCGGCTTCACGCGACGTGTCGCGAGGGATATAGACATCCATGTAGGAGTAGGCCAGCACAGCGATTAGTCTCCAGGGTGAGTTAGGGAGCTACGGCACTCACTCGGCCTTATTCTGCGTCCTTGAGTGAGACAGTGACCCCGGGGGAAGGAAAATCCCCCGACACGGGTTACCTTTCAGATCTGTGCCCGCTCCCGGCAGGGGGATACGCAAGCGAACAGCGAGGTAGGAAGCAGCGTGCCAGCCAACAACGGCAGCGCCGGCGGAAACCGCCTGGTGATCGTCGAGTCGCCGGCCAAGGCGAAGACGATCGCGGGCTACCTTGGGCGCGGCTACATCGTCGAGTCCAGCATCGGCCACATCCGCGACCTGCCGGAGAAGGCAGATGACATCCCCGAGAAGTACAAGGGGGAGGCATGGGCACGCCTCGGCGTCAACGTCGACCATGAATTCGAGCCGCTCTATGTCGTCAATCCCGACAAGAAGGCTCAGGTCAACAAGCTCAAGCAACTGCTGAAGGACGCCGACGAGCTCTACCTCGCCACTGACGAGGACCGCGAGGGCGAGGCCATCGCGTGGCACCTGCGCGAGGTGCTCAAGCCCAAGGTGCCCGTGCACCGCATGGTCTTCCACGAGATCACCCCGCAGGCGATCCGCGACGCCGTGGCCAACCCGCGCGACCTCAACCTCCGGTTGGTCGACGCGCAGGAGACCAGGCGCATCCTCGACCGTCTCTACGGCTACGAGGTCAGCCCCGTGCTGTGGAAGAAGGTCAAGCCTCGTCTGTCCGCCGGCCGCGTGCAGTCGGTGGCCACTCGCCTGGTGGTGGAGCGCGAGCGCGAGCGCATGGCGTTCACCGCCGCCCACTACTGGGATCTGTCGGCGCTGTTCGACTCGGGCAAGCCCGAGGAGACGCCGCGCGACTTCACCGCCACGCTGACCGGCGTCGACGGCAAGCGCGTCGCGCAGGGCCGCGACTTCGGCTCCGACGGGCGCCTCAAGAACGCCAACGTGCTCCACCTGTCCGAGCAGGCCGCCGGTGAGCTGGCGGGGCGGCTCAGGGGCGCGTCGTTCGCCGTCAGGTCGGTGGAGCGCAAGCCGTACACCCGCAAGCCGTACGCGCCGTTCAGGACGACCACGCTGCAGCAGGAGGCCAGCAGGAAGCTGGGCTTCTCGGCGAAGTACACGATGCAGGTGGCCCAGCGGCTCTACGAGAACGGTTTCATCACCTACATGCGTACCGACAGCATCACGCTGTCGGAGACCGCTGTCGCCGCCGCCAGGTCACAGGCCATCAAGCTGTACGGCTCGGCGTACGTGCCCGACAAGCCGCGCTCCTACGCCAGCAAGGTGAAGAACGCGCAGGAGGCGCACGAGGCGATCCGTCCTTCGGGCGAGGAGTTCCGCACGCCTGGCGAGACCGGGCTGAGTGGCGACATGTTCCGCCTGTACGAGCTGATCTGGCAGCGCACCGTCGCCTCGCAGATGAAGGACGCGGTCGGTGAGTCGGTCACCGTGAAGGTCGACGGCGGCGGCGCCGAGTTCACCGCCTCCGGTCGCACGATCACCTTCTACGGCTTCCTGAAGGCGTACGTGGAGAGCTCGGACGATCCCTCCACCGACCGCGACGACTCGGAGAAGCGGCTGCCGAACCTGGCCGAGCGCGACCCGCTCGACCTCAGCAGGCTCGACGTCTCCTCGCACTCGACCAAGCCGCCCGCCCGCTACACCGAGGCGTCGCTGGTCAAGGAGCTGGAGGACCGCGAGATCGGTCGTCCCTCGACCTACGCGTCGATCATCGGCACGATCCTCGACAGGGGCTACGTGTTCAAGAAGGGCACCGCGCTGGTGCCCTCCTTCCTGGCCTTCGCGGTGGTCAACCTGCTGGAGCAGCACTTCGGCAACCTCGTCGACTACGACTTCACCGCCGAGATGGAGAAGGTCCTCGACGACATCGCCAACGACAGGGCCGAGCGCGTTCCCGAACTGCAGCGCTTCTACTTCGGCCAGGAGGGCGACGAGGGCCTGAAGGAGATGGTCACCGACCTCGGCGAGATCGACGCCAAGGAGATCAGCTCCTTCCCCATCAGGGACAGCGACATCGTGATCAGGGTGGGCCGCTACGGTCCCTACCTCGACCGCGAGGGCGTCCGGGTCAACATCCCCGAGGACATGACGCCCGACGAGCTGACCTCGGACAAGGCCGAGGAGTTGTTCTCCCGTCCGACGGGCGACCGCGAGCTGGGCAAGGACCCGGTGAGCGGGAACATGATCGTCGCCAAGGACGGCCGCTTCGGGCCCTACGTGACCGAGGTCCTGCCCTCCGAGCAGGAGGACGTGGCTCCGAAGAAGCGGACGAAGAAGGCCGACGCTCCGAAGCCGCGCACCAGCTCGCTGTTCAAGTCGATGTCGCTCGACACCATCACGCTGGACGACGCGCTCAAGCTGCTGTCGATCCCGCGCGTGGTCGGCCGGCTCGACGGCGAGGAGGTCACCGCGCAGAACGGCAAGTTCGGGCCCTACATCAAGAAGGGCACCGACTCGCGGTCGATCGGCTCGGAGGAAGAGCTGTTCACGATCACGATCGAGCAGGCCAAGGAGCTGTTCGCGCAGCCCAAGCAGCGCGGTCGCCGTACGGCCGCCGCCGCGCCGCTGCGCGAGCTGGGCGACGACCCCAACTCCAAGAAGCCGGTCGTGGTCAAGGAGGGCCGTTTCGGGCCCTACGTCACCGACGGGGAGACCAACGCCTCGCTCCGCAAGGGCGACACGGTCGAGGACATCACCATCGAGCGGGCCGCCGAGCTGCTGGCCGAGCGGCGCGAGCGCGCTCCCGCGCCGAAGAAGAAGGCTCCGGCCAAGAAGGCCGCGACCACGACCAGGAAGAAGCCTGCCGCCAAGTCCTGAGAGGGCTCTCAGGGCCGCCCACACGAGTGTCGGTGCCGGCTCGTAGCATGGCGCCGTGGTCTTCGGATTGGTGCTGACGCTGGCCGTCGCAGGGGTGCACTACTACCTGTGGCGGCGGCTGGTGCGCGGCACCACCCGCCCTGGCCGGGCTCGCAGGGTGCTCACCTGGTCGTTGGCCGGGCTCGGCGCGCTGGTGCCGGTCACGCTGGCGGCCTCGAGGTCGGAGTTCGGCCACTGGCTGGCCTGGCCGGGGTTCTTCTGGCTGGCGGTGATGTTCTACCTCGTCGTCTTCCTCGTGCTGCTGGAGATCCCGAGGGGCGTGGCGGCGGTGCTGCTGCGCCGCAGGGCGCCGATGGTCCAGGCGCTCACAGTCCCGCCTGCCGTACCGGAGGGGCCGCCTGCCGTACCTTCGGTGCCCGCGGCCGAGCCCGATCTGGTCAGCAGGCGGCTGTTCCTGGGGCGCGCCACGGCCGCGGTAGCGGGCGTGGGCGCGCTGGCCACGGTCGGGTACGGCATCAGCACCGCGCTCGGCGCGCCGGTGGTGGAGCCGGTCAGGATCGCCCTGCCCAGGCTCGACCCGCGCCTGAGCGGGCTGCGGTTCGCGGTCGTGAGCGACATCCATCTGGGGCCGCTGACGGGGCTGCGGCACACCGAGCGGATCGTCCGCATGATCAACGAGCTCGACGCCGACGTGGTGGCGATCGTCGGTGACCTGGTCGACGGCACGGTCGCCGAGCTGGGGCCGCTGGCCGAGCCGCTCAAGGAGCTCCAGTCGCGCTACGGGTCCTACTTCGTGACGGGCAACCACGAGTTCTACACGGCCAACGGTCCCGGCGAGTGGATGGCCGAGCTCGAGCGGCTGGACGTGCGGCCGCTGCGCAACGAGCGGGTGGAGATCATCCATCGAGGAGCGGTGCTCGACCTGGCCGGCGTCGACGACGTCACAGGAGAGCCCGACTTCGAGCGGGCGCTGGGCGGGCGCGACCGGTCGAGGTCCTCGGTCCTGCTGGCGCACCAGCCGGTCCAGGTGGCCAAGGCGGCCGGCTACGGGGTCGATCTGCAGCTGTCGGGCCACACCCACGGCGGCCAGATGGTGCCCTTCAACCTGATCGTCCCGATGCAGCAGCCGGTGGTCTCCGGGCTGGCGACCGTCGACGGCGTTCAGGTGTACGTCACGAGAGGGGCGGGATTCTGGGGGCCACCGGTACGCGTGGGTGCGCCTCCTGAGATCACGCTGGCCGAACTCACCCACGTGGGGGGTTCTTAGGTATTACCCTCAGGCCACGAGCAGCCGGGCATTTCCGGCTCGCCCCCCGAACCCCCCTGGATACGCTACGACCATGACCATCCGCAGACCGGCCCATGTGCTGGCCATCGCTCCCTTTCGCCGGCTGTGGATGGCCATGTCCGTCTGCAGCCTCGGCGACTGGCTCAACATCCTCGCCCTGACCGCTCTGGCCGGAAACCTGACGGCAGGGCAGGGTTTCCAGACCCAGTCCCTCGCCGTCGGAGGCGTCTTCCTCGCCAAGATGCTGCCCGCGATCCTGCTCGGGCCGCTGGCGGGGGCGTTCGCCGACCGCTTCGACCGGCGGCTGACCATGGTCGTGGCCGACCTGTCGCGCTTCGCCCTGGTGCTGACGATCCCGCTGATCGGCGTCTACCAGTGGGTGATCGTCGCGACCCTGCTGGTCGAGTGCGTGAACCTGTTCTGGGTGCCTGCCAAGGACGCCACGGTGCCCAACCTGGTGCCCAAGGAGCGGCTCGAGCAGGCCAACCAGCTCAACCTGCTCGTGACGTACGGCACGGCGCCCGTCGCGGCGCTGCTGTTCGCCGTGCTCTCGCTGACCGGGGACATGGCGCGCTCGACCGTGCCCGCGCTGTCGTGGCTGCAGCCGACGGATCTGGCGCTGGGCATCAACGCGGTCGCCTACCTGGTGTCGGCGGCGCTGATCTTCACGCTGCGCGACCTGCCCAGGCGCGACGGCGGCATCTCGACGCCCTCGGTGCTGAAGCAGATCGTCGAGGGCTGGCGCTTCGTGGGCCGCGACCAGCTGGTGCGCGGGCTGATCGTGGGCATGCTGGGCGCGTTCGCCGCGGGCGGCGCGGTCATCGGCGTGGCGAAGGTCTATGTCGTCTCGCTGGGCGGCGGCGACGCGGCCTACGGCGTCGTGTTCGGCGCGGTCTTCGTCGGCATGGCCGCGGGCATGTTCTTCG
Source organism: Nonomuraea recticatena (assembly GCF_039533245.1). NCBI lineage: Bacteria > Bacillati > Actinomycetota > Actinomycetes > Streptosporangiales > Streptosporangiaceae > Nonomuraea > Nonomuraea recticatena. The sequence continues at coordinate 46,987 of NZ_BAAATE010000009.1, forward strand.
GGCCGAGGCTGCTGGCCGGGCTGTCGCGGCGGCGGCTGTTCGGGCTGGCGATCACCGTGGCCGGTCTGACGCTGGCGGCCATCGCGCTCATCCACAACCTGGTGATCGTGGTCATGCTGACCGTGGCGCTCGGCGCCTGCGCGGGCATCTCGTGGATCATCGGCTACACCCTCATCGGCCTGGAGGTCGAAGACTCCCTGCGCGGGCGGACGTTCTCCTTCCTGCAGTCCACCGCCCGCGTCACGCTCCTGCTCGTGGTCGCAGTGGCCAGCCCTGTCGCCGGCTTGTTCGGCACCCACCTGGTGGGCGCCTACGTCTTCGACGGCGCTAATCTGGTGCTGCTGGTCGGCGGAGTGCTCGCGATGGTCGTCGGCATGCTGGCGTTGCGCCACATGGACGACAGGCGAGGTGTGCCACTCACGGAGGACCTGCTCGCCGCGCTGCGCGGCGAGCGTTACGCGCCGGGGGTCGTGGAAGAAGTGCCGGGGGTGTTCATCGCCTTCGAGGGCGGCGAGGGTTCGGGGAAGACGACGCAGTCGAGGCTGCTGGCGATCTGGCTGCGCGACCAGGGCTTCGATGTCGTGCAGACGAGGGAGCCAGGCTCGACCAAGGTCGGCATGCGGCTGCGCGCGATCCTGCTCGACGCGGCGGAGAAGGGGCTGTCGGCCAGGGCCGAGGCGCTGCTCTACGCCGCCGACAGGGCCGAGCACGTCGAGAAGGTGATCAGACCCGCGCTCCACAGGGGGGCGCTGGTGATCACCGACCGCTATGTCGACTCCTCGCTCGCCTACCAGGGCGCGGGCAGGGCGCTCGACCCCTCCGACGTGTCCAAGGTCAACGCCTGGGCCACGGGCGGCCTCGTGCCGCACCTGACCGTGCTGATCGACACCCCGCCCTCGATCGGGCTGACCAGGCTGGGTGGGGCCGCCGACCGGATCGAGTCCGAGCCGCTCGACTTCCACGAGCGGGTGCGCAAGGAGTTCCGCTCGCTGGCGGCGGCCGCGCCCGAGCGCTACCTCATGGTCGACGGCACGCTGTCGCAGAATGAGATCAGCAGGATCGTCCAGGACAGAGTGCGCGAGATCCTGCCCGACCCGGTGCCGAGCGAGTCCGAGGACATCACCGGCACCATGCCCGCCATCCGCGACTAACCTTGGGCCGGTGAGCGTCTTCGACGACCTGGTGGGCCAGGAGCAGGCTTCAGCCGTACTCTCGCGGGCAGCCCACGCCGCAGCGGAGGCGGTCGCGGGCGGGCGGGGCGCGGGCATGACGCATGCCTGGCTCTTCACGGGGCCGCCAGGATCGGGCCGCGAGGACGCGGCGCGTGCGTTCGCCGCGGCGCTGATGTGCCCTTCGGGCGGCTGCGGCCACTGCGACCAGTGCCATCAGGTGTTGATCGGCTCGCACCCCGATCTCGAGGCCGTCAAGCCGGAGGGGCTGTCCTACAGCGTCAAGCAGACCCGCGAGCTCATCCTGCGCGCCGCGGGCGCCCCCACCCAGGGCCGGTGGCGGGTCATCCTGTTCGAGAACGCCGACAGGGTCACGGAGTCGGCGGCCAACGCGCTGCTCAAGGCCATCGAGGAGCCGCCTCCCCGCACGGTCTGGCTGCTGTGCTCGCCCGCTCCCGACGACATGATCATCACGATCAGGTCCAGGTGCAGGGTCGTCAGCCTCGTCACGCCCTCGGGCGAGGCCGTCGCGCACGTGCTGGCCACCCGCGACGGTGTGCCGTGGGAGATGGCCACCTTCGCCGCGCGGGCCTCTCAGGGCGACCTCGCCCGTGCCCGCCTGCTCGCTTCCGACGAGGGCGTACGGCGGCGCCGCGACGCCGTGCTGGCGATCCCCCGTTCGCTGAGCGGGGTGGGGGAGTGCATCACGGCGGCCGAGCGGCTGGTGAAGACCGCCGAGGAGGAGGCCGCCGCGGCCACCACGCTCCTCAACGAGAGCGAGACGACGGACCTGCGCAGGCTCTACGGGGAGGGCTCCACGGGCAAGGGCCTGAACAGAGGGCTGGTCAGGGGCGGCGCCGGGGCGTTGAGGGAGCTGGAGGACCGGCAGAAGTCGCGCGCCACCCGCGTGAAGCGCGACTCCCTGGACGGCGCGTTGCTCGAGCTGGTGTCGTACTACCGCGACGTGCTGGCGATGCAGCTCGGGGCGACGGTGGAGCTGGCCAACGACGACCATCGGTTCGAGCTCGACTCGATCGCCAGGGGGTCGACGGCCGAGGAGACGCTGCGGCGGATCGATGTGATCATGCAGTGCAGGGAGCGGCTGGCGGCGAACGTGAACCCGCAGATCGCGGTGGAGGCGATGATGCTGGGCCTGCGCCGCCCCTGAGCTTGGCTCCCAGGGAGTCCTCGGCCCGTCGTCTTCCGGTTCCTCGTCTTCCGGCGTTCCGTCCTCGGACTCGGTTGAAAGGTTTCCGCCTTCGTCGAAGGGTCAGGCGGCCAAACTCGCCGCATGACCCGAGCAGCAGATGCCGTCCCCAAGCGTCTCTGTGATGTGGAAGTCGAACTGCTCCCTCGCCGGGAGCTCGTGGATGTGGCGACGCTCTTCGCCGAGCACCACCTGGGCCTCGTACGGCTGGCGCTGATCATGGTCGGCGACCGGGCGACGGCCGAGGACGTCGTCCAGGAGGCGTTCGCCCGCACCCACGCGGGGCGGGCGAGGCTGCGAGATCCGGACAGTGCGCTGGCCTACGTCCGTTCTGCCGTGCTGAACGGCTGTAGGTCCGTGCTGCGGCGGCGGGCCACGGTGTTCAGGCGGGCGGTGCCGTACGAGCCGCCGGTCTGGTCGGCCGAGAGCGCCGCACTGCTCGGTGAGGAGCGCAGGGAGGTGCTCGTGGCGCTGCGGGGGCTGCCGCAACGCCAACGTGAGGCGCTGACGTTGCGCTACTACTTCGACCTCACCGACCAGGAAGTGGCCGCCGCCATGGGCGTGAGCGGGAGCACCGCCAGATCCACCATCGCCAGGGGCCTGTCGGCCCTGGCCCGCGCACTTGGGGAGGACGCATGAACAGCCCGATGGAAGACCGCCTTCGTGATGCCTTGGTCTCGGCCGGCGCCACGGTCGAGCCCGAGACTCTGACGCCGCTGCGGACACCCGACCGGCACCGGCGTTTCCGGGTCGATCTGCGCCTGGTGGCGGTGGCCGCCGCGGTGGCCGGTGTGGCCATGTTCCTCATGCTCAGGCCGACGCACCATGACGCTCCTGTGCTGGCGGCGGGCATGGTGCCGATGAGCTGGAGCGAGGGAGAGCCGGAGATCTCGGTGTACCTGTGCAAGCCCGACTCCCCGTTCCCCGCCTGCACGGACGATGTGCCCCCTGACCGCGGAGCCATCGAACAGGCCCTACGAGCGAGGCCGGAGGTGAAGTCCGTGATGTACGAAGATCAACAGGCCGCTTACGAGAAATTCCGGCAGTCTCAGGTGGGCCACGAGGGCAGGCTTCTCGAGCTCGTCACAGCCGCCGACATGCCCGAATCGTTCCGCCTGAACATGCGACCGGGGACCGATTGGTCGGCTGTGATCGAAGCGGCGTACGGGCTCGACGGTGTGGCCACGGTGATCAACAACGTGTGCGTAGAGAAGCGGGCTGAGCTGTTCGAGGTCATCAAGGAAAAGATCTTCGGATCGGATGACGAGGTCTGCGTGACTCCCTAACGGGGCAGAGCCTCTCGTAGGGTGGGGGCGAAGGCCGTCCGAACCTCGAGGCCGTCAGGAGGCGAGCGCGAGCCTATGGGAATGATCATGGCCGTGAGCTTCACCCGTTACGGAAGGCTCTACTACCTCGATCCCGGCGGGCACACCCCCAAGGTGGGCGACAAGGTGCTGGTGCCCACCGACTCGGGCCCGGAGGTCGCCGAATGTGTGTGGGCGCCGCAGTACACCAGCGAGGAGATCGACGGCCTGCCCGTCTGCGCGGGGCTCGCCGCCGACGACCACCTCACGCGCGACGAGACCAACAAACGCAGGCGCGCCGAGGCCCGGAGCGTTGCCAAGCGGCTCATCAAGCGCCACACGCTGCCGATGAAGGTGGTGGGCGTCGACTACCTCGACAACGACAACGTCTACACGGTCTACTTCTCCGCTCCGCACCGTGTCGACTTCCGCGCGCTCGTCCGAGACCTGGCCCGCAACCTGCGGGCCAGGGTCGAGCTGCGGCAGATCGGCCCCCGCGACGAGGCGAGGCTGCAGGGCGGCATCGGTCCGTGCGGGCGTGACCTGTGCTGCGCCACCTTCCTCAAGGACTTCGAGCCTGTCTCGGTACGCATGGCCAAGGACCAGGACCTCCCGGTCAACCCGCTGCGCATCGCGGGGGCCTGCGGCAGACTGATGTGCTGCCTGAAGTACGAGCACCCGCTCTACCAGGAGTTCAGGGCCACCGCGCCGCGCGTCGGCCTGGCGGTCGACACGCCTGAAGGTGCGGGGACCGTGGTGGGGCACAACGTCCCCAGCGACTCGGTGGTGGTCAGGCTCAACGACGGCGGGCGGAGATGCTCGTGCTCGAAGGCCAGCGTGTGCGCCCCCCGCAAGGCGTACGACTCGACCTACGGCCCCGACGACCAGCCCCCAGCCGGTGAGTCCTGAGGACTGACGGACGGACGGCGTGCGGTGAACGCCGGGTCAGGCCGAGGAGGCGCGAGGGAGTGACGTGAGGATGCGGCGGGGACGGCCATGGCGTCGCGCGGTCGTCATGGCCGTCTGCGTGACCCTGACGCCCATCGGATGCGGTGCCGACCCGCCGCCCCCGAACGTCTACGATCAGCGGCTGACCTGGGACGACTGCGGCGACGGGTTCGAGTGCGCCAAGCTCAGGGTGCCCCTCGACTACCGCGACCCACAGCGCGAGGAGCTGTCCATCAGCGTGATCCGCCTGCCCGCCACCGGCGACAGGATCGGCTCGATCGTGATCAATCCCGGCGGTCCCGGCGGATCCGGCATCGACTACGGCAGAGCGGCGCGCTCCGTGCTCAGCCCTCAGGTGCGCGACCGGTTCGACGTGGTCGGCTTCGACCCGCGCGGCGTCGGCGAGTCCGCGCCGGTGGAGTGCCTCAGCGACAAGGAGCTCGACGCCTTCCTGGCACTCGACGCGACCCCCGACTCCCCGGCCGAGCTGACCGCCCTGGAGAAGGCCTCCCGCCGGTTCGCCGACGGCTGCCGGGCCATGTCCCCTCGCCTGCTCCCGCACATCGGGACGGCGAGCGCGGCGCGCGACATGGACGTCCTCCGCGCCGCCCTCGGCGACGAGCGCCTGACCTACCTCGGCAAGTCGTACGGCACCCACCTGGGCGCCGTGTACGCCGACCTGTTCCCCGCCAGGGTGCGCGCGCTCGTCCTCGACGGGGCGGTCGACCCCGCCCTGAGCCGCGTGGAGATGAACGAGGGACAGGCGGAGGGCTTCGCCGTCGCCTTCAGGGCCTACGCGGAGGACTGTTTCACCATCCCCGACTGCCCGTTGACCAGCCGTACCGTGGACGGAGCCGTGGCGGAGCTGTCGGGGCTGCTGCGCCGTACGGACGGCAGCCCCCTGCGCGGCGAGGGACGCGAGGTGACCGAGGCTCTCGCCACGCTGGGCGCGCTGACGCCCCTCTACGACCGGCGCTCGTGGCCCGTGCTGACCGAGGCGCTGCGCCAGGCCTCGTCCGGTGACGGCACCCTGCTCCTGCACAGCGCCGACCAGCTCGTCGGCCGCTCCCAGGACGGCACCTACTCCAACCAGACCGAGGCCAACATGGCCATCAACTGCGTCGACAGCCCCTATCCCCGCCAGCTGTCAACCTTCGTGAAGGCGGCGAAGCAGGCCGAACAGCGGACGCCCGGGTTCGGGGCGTACGTGATGTGGAGCACGCTGCCGTGCGCGTTCTGGCCCGTCCCCGCGAGCGAGCACAACCGGCCACTGGTTGCTCGCGGCGCACCCCCGATCCTGGTCGTGGGCACCACCCGCGACCCGGCCACGCCGTACGGCTGGGCCCGCGCGATGGCCTCGCAACTGGAGTCCGGAGTGCTCGTCACCTTCGAGGGCGACGGACACACCGCCTACCTGAACGGATCGTCCTGCGTGGACGCCACGGTGGACGCGTATCTGGTGTGGGGGCGCGTTCCGGAGGACGGCATGCGGTGTCCTGAGATCGAGTGATCAGAGGGCGCGAGGACCCCTCAGGCTCCTGTAGACTTCAACACGCCGTATGGCGCGCCGCCTTAGCTCAGTCGGCCAGAGCACTTCACTCGTAATGAAGGGGTCTCGGGTTCGAATCCCGAAGGCGGCTCCAGATCAGAAGGCCCTCACGTGATCGTGGGGGCCTTCTGCGTGCCCGGGTGCGTGATCACCGCTCCAGCTCGTGACTCGAGGGCCGGACGTCGCCGCGTCGAGCGGCGTGCCGACCGTTGAGGCGAGGACTGACTGCCGCTGATCGGCTGTCGCCGCTCGGTCCTGATCCCTTCGGTAGTCCTCGCGAGCGCCTCGGGCGACGGGTGGTCGGACGAGCCGTACGGCACCAGGGGGACCAACGCCTGATCCCGGTCCTCGGGGTGCCGGACGATGAGGACCCTCCGCGGATCAGGGGCGACCGCAAGAGCGGTCCGGTTAGTCCTGGTATGCCAAACTTCCTCCATACATGGCACAGATGGGCGGCATGGGGCTTGTGGAGCTGCGGGACATCGAGATCTTCCTGACCTTGGCCGAGGAGCTGCACTTCGGCCGTACCTCCGAGCGGCTGCACGTCTCTGTGGCCCGGGTCAGTCAGGCGATCAAGAAGCAGGAACGAGCCATCGGTGCCGAGCTTTTCGCGAGGAACAGCCACAGCGTCCGGCTCACGCGGCTGGGTGAGCAGTTGCGGGACGATCTGCGTCACCTGCATCAGGGCCTGACGCACAGCCTGGAGCGGGCACGGCTGGCCGCACGCGGCAAGACCGGCACACTCCGAGTGAGCCTGTTCCCGGCCAACATCCAGGAGCTGCGCCGCTACTTCGAGACCTTCCGTGCCCGGCACCCCCAGTGGGAGCTGCGCCTGCGGGTGTCGGCCTACCCGGATCCGTTCGCCCAGCTACGCAACGGGGAAGTCGACATCCTGGTCACCTGGCTGCCGATCGAGGAGCCCGACCTGACCGTGGGTCCGCTGCTCTTCGCCGAGCCGAGGGTGCTGGCTGTGGCCGGTGACCATGCGCTCACGCGATGGTCCTCGGTCTCCCTGGAGGCGGTCAGCGACTTCCAGCACATCGCCGTCAAGTCCATGCCCAGTTACTGGTTCGACCACTACGTCCCGGAGCTCACGCCCAAGGGCCGCCTGATCGAGCGCACCGCCGACGTGGCCAACGTCGAGGAAATCTTCATGCACACGGTCCTGGGAGAGGCCGTCGCCCTCTTCCCTGTCCACGTGACCCGGTACTACGCCCGCCCCGACATCGCCTACCTGCCTGTCAAGGACATGGATGTGCTGCCGTACGGGCTGGTGTGGCTCAGCGCCGCGGAGAACGACATGATGCGCGCCTTCGCCCGCGTCGTCCGCGACCTGGGACCGCTGCCCGACTGAGATCGTCCGTACGGCCGGCATGCGGCCCCCCGGCCCGGCGTCAGGCGGATCTCGACGTCGTGGATCTCCAGCGTGTCCTCCCCGGCGTGAAGTCTGCGGTTAACGCAGCGTTGCAAGATCAGGCATTGCCCCGGCCAGGCCGTACCGGCACCCTTGATCCAGGGCGAATCACCTCATAGGACGGAAACCGTGGCAAACAACTGCATACGAGCAGAAACATGAACATTGTCGCCTCAACGGTCGTCTTCACCGTCGACGATCCGGCAGGCTCCCGCCACTTCTTCACCACCTATCTGGGCTTCCGCGAGGTGCTCGCCACCCCGGATTTCACCTGGCTGAGCCGCGACGATGCGGCCGCCGACATCCTGCTGCGCCAGCGCGATCTCGAACAGCCGCGAGAGCGGATCGCGCAGCCGGTGGTGGTCTTCGCGGTCACCGATCTGGCCAAGGAATACGAACGCCTGAGCGTCGAGGGCGCACCCATCACCAGGCAGTTGCGACGCAAGCCGTGGGGTGAGGCGCTGATGCGTCTCACCGACCCCAACGGCATCGTCGTCGAGCTGACCGAATGGATCGCCCCCGGCGGCCATCCCGACGTGGGCTGATCCTGGCCTGCCATGCCGTACACGCTGGGGCTGATGATTGACAGCGGCGTGCTGACGGTGGCGATCCCGCTCCTCTGAGATGGATCGACGGCGTGCTGACGGTGGCGACCCCGCTCTTCAGAGATGGATCCACGACGTGCTGACGATGACGTGCTGACGATGGTCATCTCGCTCCTTGAGGTGGGTGGGCAGCGGGGTGCTGACGGTGGCGACCCTGCTCCATCTGGGATGGACCGAAAGATCATCGGAGCCCTCGACCTGGTTGACCGGCCCTCGCGCTGACCATGCGGGGTCGTGTCAGCCGCGGCGTCAGGACGGCGGCGGCCCGGTATCAGGCCGGTCGGCGATGGTTCATGCCATGAGCGGTTCAGCGATCGCGGCTTCGGGGCCGCGAAAGGCAGGCAAGGACAAGATCGTGCTCGACGGCGTCGACCTGGATGTCCGGCGGGGAAACCGAGCCGGAATATGAGCGCCACGGGCCATCAGGCCCAGCTCGCCGAGGCCATGGGCGTCACGCCCGGACCGGTCTCACAGATCGAGAACACTGTGCGAAGGAGATTCATGATGGAAAAGGGCAACAGCGGCTTCTCCGAGACGGGGCTGCGTAGGATGCGCGAGGTGCTGGGACGGCATGTCGAGTCGGGGAAGATTCCCGGGCTTGTCGCCCTGGTCAGCCGTGGCGGTGAGACGCATGTCGAAGCGATCGGGACGATGCGCCATGAGGGTGGCGCGCCGATGCGCCGGGACACGATCTTCCGGATGGCGTCGACGTCCAAGCCGGTTGCGATGGCGGCGGCGATGGTGCTGCTCGACGAGTGCCGGCTGCGGCTGGATGACCTGGTGGATCAGTGGCTGCCCGAACTCGCCGACCGGCAGGTGCTGAAGCGGATCGACGGCCCGCTGGACGACACCGTGCCGGCGCGTCGGCCGATCACCGTGCGGGACCTGCTGACCTCCACGTTCGGGCTCGGCATGGACATGACGGCGCTCGGCGCTCCGATCATGGGTGCGATCTTCGAGCAGGGGCTCACGCCCGATCTGCCGGAGCCGATGCCCGGGCCGGATGAGTGGATGCGCCGCCTCGGCACGCTTCCGCTGATGTACCAGCCCGGAGAGCGCTGGCAGTACCAGATCAGCCACGACGTCCTCAGCGTGCTCGTCGCCAGGGTCACGGGCCAGTCGTTCGAGACGTTCCTGCGCGAACGCATTTTCGATCCGCTGGGGATGAAGGACACCGCCTTCCACGTGCCCGCCGACAAGATCGACCGACTGCCGGCCCTCTACGCCCCCGACGCGCAGACCGGAGAGTTCCACGTGTGGGACGAGGCCGAGGGTGGACGGTGGAGCAAGCCACCGGCGTTCCAGGGCAGCGGCGGCGGGCTGGTCTCCACCGTCGACGACTACCACGCCTACTTCCAGATGCTGCTGAACGGCGGGACGCACGGGAGCGAGCGGATCCTGTCCAGGCCCGCCGTCGAGCTGATGACCACCAACCGCCTCACGCCCGAGCAGAACGCCGCCCGCAACGCCATGGCGACCAACAACGTCCACCTGTCGTTCGGTCAAGGGCAGCACGGCGGCTGGGGCATGGGGATGGCGGTGCGCACCTACCGTGGCGACTACGCGTCCATCGGCCAGTTCGGCTGGGATGGCGGAAGCGGCACCTCGACCTACGCCGACCCGGACAAGCAGCTCACCGGAATCCTGCTCACCCAGGTCGGGATGTCAGCCCCCAACTCGGCGCGGCTGATCCACGACTTCTGGACCACGCTCTACCAGGCGATCGAAGACTGAGACCACGCCTGCACGCCGGTACGCCCGCGCCTGGTACGCCCGCCCTCAATCCATGACACCCGACGGGCGGCCCTGGTGGCCGCAACCGTCGACATCTCGGCCCCGTTGTCTGAGGCCCGGTCGCCCGAGGGTGAGATCCCCTCGGGCGATCACGACCCCAGCCATCCAGATACCCCGGACAGCCACAGGGCCGCCGCACTCCCCGTCTCGTAACAACCTCGAAGGAGCACACCCCCATGTCCATCATCCTTACCGACCAGGACAAGCTCACCCTGCGGACCGCCGCTTGGGGCGCCGTCTCGCTGATGTCCGCCGCCGGCGCCGCAGGCTCGGCCCACAAGGCCGCCACTGAGGGCTCCATCGCCCTGACCTCCGCGACCGGTCCGGTCGGGCACGTGCTCACCAAGGCGCCCAAGGGCGTGAAGTACGGCAAGTCCGTGGCCGAACTCGCCGACCAGGTACTGCCGGCTCTGACGGAAGGCATGAGCCTGCTCAGGAAGCAGGATGCGGCAGAGGCCGACAACTTCCGCCGCACCGTCATCGTCGCCGTCGAAGCAGCCGCCCAGACCCACAAGGGCGAGCCCAGCCCCACCATGGCCGAGATGGCCCGCAAGATCACCGAGGCCCTCGACGCCGCTTGATCAGATGTCGGCCTGCGCAGCTACCGCTGGTCAGGGCCCCTGTGACGCGGCGACGTGGCAGGTCAGGAAAGGACGAGCCCGGGGGGCGACCAAGCCGCGCCGGTCGACCCGGCTCGTCACCGCCGATGAGATGCCGAGCTGCTCAACGTGCACAGGGGCCGGGGCCGTCCACATGACGTCCGCAGACGCGGCCACGGGATGTCCGGCCACCAGGACCGCGCTCCACCAGCGGTCCGTTCCATCGAATTCTCATTGAAGGAGCACACCACCATGTCCACCACCTTCACCGGCCAGGATCGCCCGGAGCTGCAGAAGGCCATCGAGGAGATCGTCGAGTCCGGTTTCGTCGGGATGACGCTGCGCGTGAACGATGAGCGGGGCGAGTGGGTCGGCAGCGCCGGGTTGCGCGAGCTGGGCGAGAGCGCCAAGCCGCCGATCGACGGACACGTCCGGATCGGCAGCGTCACCAAGACCTTCACCGCGACCCTGGTGCTGCAACTGGTGGCCGAGGGCAAGGTCGAGCTGGACACCCCGGCGGATGACTACCTGCCCGAGTTCGGGTTGGACCGGCGGATCACGGTGCGGATGCTGCTGCAGCACACCAGCGGGGTGTTCAACTTCACCGGCGAGGTCTACGAGGACGGGACGGTAGCACCGGGGATCACCTGGTCGGGCCAGGAGTGGGTGGACAACCGGTTCAAGGCCCACCGGCCGGAGGAGCTGGTAGGGCTGGCGCTGTCCAAGCCGTCGCGGTTCGAGCCTGGGACGGACTGGAGCTACTCCAACACCAACTACGTGCTGGCCAGACTGCTGATCGAGAAGGTCACCGGCCGCACCTACGCCGAGGAACTGCAGCGGCTGATCCTGGGCCCGCTCGGGCTGTCGGGCACCGTGGCGCCGACCACCCAGACGGAGATCCCCGAGCCGCACGCCCACGCCTACTACCGCTACGAGGAGGCCGGCCAGGAGAAGACGGTCGACGTCACCCGCCAGAACCCCTCCTGGATCTCCAGCGGCGGCGACATGATCTCGACCACGCAGGACCTGCGGACGTTCATCTCGGCGCTGGTGGGCGGCAAGCTGCTGCCGGCGTCGCTGCTGGCCGAGATGTGCACGCCTGAGCCCAAGGTCGGCTACGGCCTGGGGGTGTTCGTGCAGGACAACGGCTGCGGCGGCACCCTCATCACCCACAACGGCGGCCACGCGGGGCTGATGTACAGCACGCCCGACGGCAGCAAGACCCTGACCGCCTCGCTGAACTATGTGGACGACGCCGCACTGTCCATGGGTGTGGCGTTCCAGAAGGCGACGCAGAGGCTCGTCAACGAGGTGTTCTGCGGCGGGCAGGCCGGAGCGCCTGACGAGACGGCCGAGCCGACGAGCTGAGCACCTCGCACCCGTACGCCGGGCCAGGCCGGCCCACTGAAGAACGCGTGTTCAGTCGAGGATCGCGGTGGCTTCGACCTCGACCAGGTGGTCGGGTACGTCCAGTGCCGCGACGCCCAGCAGCGTGGCCGGCGGTACCGGGGTGACCCCCAGCTTCGCGGCCGCCCGAGTGACCCCCTCCAGGAGCAGGGGCATCTTGTCGGGGGTCCAGCCGACGACGTAGACGGTCAGTTTCGCCACGTCGTCGAAGGAACCGCCGACCCCGGCAAGAGCGGCGCCGATGTTGAGGTAGCACTGCTCGACCTGGGCGGCCAGGTCGCCTGCGCCGACCGTGACCCCCTCGGCATCCCAGGCGACCTGCCCGGCGATGAAGACCAGCTTCGACCCGGTCGCGATCGACACCTGCCGGTAGACGTCGATCTCCGGCAATCCGCTGGGGTTCACCAGGGTGATGGCCATGCTGCCTGCCTTCTTCTCACGAGAGCCCGTGGACGAGCTACCGAGACCCCTTTGGTCTCTTGTGGTTACTGGATAACCGTAGGAGAGTGTTCGCTGACATGGAAGAACGCACTTTTCAGTGACTGGGGAACCCTATGGTGACCAAGCAGTTCAAGGGCTCGCCCGACGAAGCAGACCTCACGCGTGCGGACTCCCTGGCGCGGGAGATCTTCTCGGACGTCGCCAACAAGTGGGCGCTCCTGATCATCGAGGCTCTGGGTGAAGGCACCCTGCGCTTCGGCCAGTTGCGGGATGAGATCGCGGGCATCAGCCACAAGATGCTCACCCAGAACCTGCGCATGCTGGAGCGAAACGGCCTGGTCGAGCGGAACGTGCACCCCACCGTGCCGCCGCGCGTGGAGTACACCCTCACCGAGCCGGGCCAGGCCCTGCGAGAGACGGTCCATGGCATGTGCGACTGGACCCACCGGTACCTCAGCCACATCGTCGCCTCCCGCCGCCGCTTCGACGCCTGACGGGTGGACGCCGCCGCGGCCGTGACCGGCGATCTCCAGCGACTCGCCTCACATGGACAGGAACGCCGCCGCCCTGTCCCGGCGGGACGCGGCCGACCGCGTGACGAACCGGCGCGGCGGCGTTGACAGGGTGGGGCCGGCTGGTGAGGCTGGACGGGAGAGCCTGACCGGGCAGCCTTCTCGTACGGAGCTCTGATGGATGGCACTGTCGCTGTCGTGACCGGGGCCGCGCGCGGTATCGGGCGGGGCATCGCCCTCGTGCTCGGCGAGGCAGGGGCGATCGTCTACGCCGCCGACCGTGAGAGCCGCGACCATCGTCACTCCGCACTGCCCGGCACCATCGAGGACACCGCCGAGCAGGTGACCGCGCGCGGCGGCATCGGCATTCCGGTGCGCGTCGACCACGATGACGACAAGACCGTCGAGTCGCTGTTCGAGCGGGTGCGCGTCGAGCAGGGCGGGGTCGATCTACTGGTGGCCAACGCCTGCAACGGCAACGCGCTGCCCTTCGCCGGTGGTCCGTTCTGGACGCTGCCGCTCGAGCACTGGCACAACATGATCGACATCGGGGTCCGCAGTCACCTCGTGACGGCCTGGTACGCGGCGCCCCTGCTGATCGAGCGGCGAGGGCTGGTCGTCCTGACCGGGTACACCGATCCTGACGCCGAGGTGATCGCCGGTCACCTCTTCTACGACCTGGCCATGACGAGCGTCAGTCGCCTGGCCCGCTCACTGGCTCATGACCTGCGCCCGCACGGGGTCACGGCGCTCGCCGTCTCTCCAGGGTTCACCCGCACCGAGGCGATCATCGCGACGCTCGGTGACGACGTGCCGGGCGGTGACTCGGTCGAGTTCCCCGGCCGCGCCGTCCGCGCCCTGCTGGAGGATCCCGACGTGGGGCGGCACGCGGGCCTGACCCTTCCCGTCGCCGACCTTGCCAGGGAGTACGGCTTCAGCGACATCTGATCGCTGGGTCGGGCGCGGACCGGGGGAGCGGCTCCGGCCGAGCAGTGGTGCCGAGCGAGGCGAGATCAAGGATGTGGTGGTCAGGTGAGGAGGCCGCGTTGGTACGCCACGGCCACTGCCGCCGCCCGATCGTTGACGCCGAGCTTGGTGTAGATGTGCAGCACGTGTGTCTTGACCGTGGCCTCGCTGATGAACAGCCGCGCGGCCGCCTCACGGTTGGTGGCGCCCTGGGCGATCAGCTCCAGGATCTCCCGTTCCCGCGCGCTCAACGGGTCCGCGGGTGTGCGCACCTGGCTGAGCAGACGGGTGGCGACCGAGGGGGACAGCACGGCCTCACCGCGGGCCGCCGCTTCGACCGCGCGCATCAGCTCCTCGCGCAGGGCGTCCTTGAGCAGGTAGCCGGTGGCGCCGGCCTCGATGGCGGGCAGGACGTCGCTGTCGGTGTCGTAGGTGGTGAGCACCAGGACGCGGGCGGCGATGCCCAGCCTGACCAGCTCCTTGATGGCCGAGACGCCGTCCATCCTGGGCATGCGCAGGTCCATGAGGATCACGTCGGGTTCCAGCGTGCGCGCCAGTTCGACGGCCTGGGCGCCGTCACCCGCCTCGCCGAGCACCTCGAAGCGCGGATCGCCGGTGAACATGCCGCGGATGCCGTCCCGCACGATGGGGTGGTCGTCGGCGATCAGCAGGCGGATGGGGGAATCAGGCACTGGGGTTCTCCCTGAGGATGGCCGGGAGGCTCGCGGAGATCGCGGTGCCCGCGCCGGGCTCGGACTCGATCTCCAGGGTGCCCGCCAGGCGGCTCACGCGCCGGCGCATCGACGTCAGGCCGAAGCCGCCGCCGTCCTTGGCGCGTTCGGGGTCGAAACCGGCGCCGTCGTCGCGGACGTCCAGGGTGACCAGATCGTCCATGTACGACAGGGTCAGCCCGACACGCGTGGCCTCCGCGTGCTTGGCCACGTTGGCGAGCGCCTCCTGGGCGGTACGGAGCACCGTCACCTCGACCTCGGGATGCATGGGGCGGACCGTACCAGTCGTGGTGAGATCGGCGCGCACCCCGTGGAGGTTCGACCACGCGGAGGCGACCTCCGCCAGCGCGTCGGGCAGGCGCGCCGACTCCAGCGGGCCCGGCGCGACGGCGTGCACGGACCTGCGCGCCTCGGCGAGGCTCTCGCGCGCCAGACGCGTGGCGTTGTCGATGTGGCGCTGCCACTCGCCGCCCTCCCTGGCTTGGGTGGCCGCCTGGAGCTGGGTGATGATGCCGGTCAGTCCCTGGGCGAGGGTGTCGTGGATCTCGCCCGCCATGCGCTGGCGCTCGTCGAGCACGCCGGCCTCCCGCGCCTGGATCAGCAGCTGGGCGTGCAGTCCTGCGTTCTCCCTCATCGTCGCCTCGAGCTGGGACACCATGCGCTTCCGCTCGGCGCTGCGCTCGGCCGTGACGTCGCCGACGAAGCTGAACAGCCCGACCAGGGCCACAATGGCGGCGACGAAGAACAGGTAGCTGAGGATCGCGGTGGGAGTGGGCTCGGGCGGGCCACCCCCGTAAGCGACGATGCTGATCGCCGCCGTGGCGGCCACGCCGACGAACCTCCACATCCCGCGCAGGAGCTGCCACGAGTGCAGGTATCCGGTGAAGGCGAAGAAGCTGGCGAACCAGATGCCGCGCATGCTGAGCGCCGCGATCAGGATGACCAGGCCGGCGATGTAGAGCGCGGGCCACCTGGTCATCAGCGCGACCCACCCGGCGGTCAGTACGGCCAGGCCGAGCGTGACCAGGCGGTAGTCCGCCGAGTGGGAGCCGGTGAGCAGGAACAGCGCCGTGGAGACAGCGAGCAGCACGTACGGCACCGCCGCCATGAGGCGGTCGAGGCGCCCTTCCCATGTGTCGAGGCGCGTCGGCACGATCACTCCCAGCGGAAGAACTTGGCGGCCGCGACGCTGATGATCACGGCGTACGCGGCCATCACGCCCAGCAGGAGAAGGTTCGGCGAAGCGCCCGCCCAGACGTCCTGAAGGGTCTGCCGGAAAGCGCCCAGAGGGGTGTATTCGCCGATGCGGGCCAGGATAACCGGCATCTTGTCGGCGGGCTGCATCAGCCCGGCGAGGAAGGCCATCGGGAAGTACAGCAGCACGCCGACACCGTTGGCGGTGCGTCCGTTCGGGGCGACGGCCGCGATGAGCAGGCCGATGGCGAACATGGCGGCCGTGCCGAGCGCGAAGGCGACGACGACGGGCACCACCCTGGTGGGCAGATGGGCGCCGAGGACGGTGCCGGCGACGGCGATGAGCAGCGCGCAGGCGGTGACGGCGAGGACGAGCTGGAGGAGCAGCTGCACGATCAGCAGGTTTCGCGGGCGCACCGGGGTGGTGGACAGCCGTCGCAGGATGCCCCTCTCCCTGTACGTGGCCAGGGTGGTGGGCACGAGGTACAGGCCCACGAGTCCCACGGCGATCGCCAGTGTCATCGGCAGGAGCACCGTGTCTCCTGGCGGGATCGAGCTTCCGAAGATCACCAGGATGAAGAGGGGAAGGAGGATCGTGAACATCGAGCCGGGCTCGCGCACCAGCAGCTTCAACTCGACGACGGTGAGCTTGCTCATGGAGGTTCTCCTCAGAGGCAGGGCGAAGGGCGAGTCAGGGCGACTCGGAGGTAGGGCGAAGCGCGAGTCGGGCGACTCGGAGGTAGGACGAGGGGAGTCGGGGGCGACTCGGAGGTGGAGGGAGTGGCCGGTCGGAGAGGCTCAGAGGTGGAGGGAGCGGCCGGTGAGGGCGACGAACGCGTCGTCGAGGGTGCGCTTGTCGATGCGGAGGTCGGCGACCATGACGTGGTTGCGGGCCAGGGCGGCGGTGACGGCGGTGGCGAAGTCGCCCCTGCCCGTGACGACCACCTGGTCTCCCTTCGTGGTCACGCCGGTCACGCCGGGGACCTCGCTCAGGATCGAGGCGTCTCCTGTCATCAGCCTGAACCGCATCTGGTGCTCGGCGTCGACCCCGTCGATCAGGCCCGCGGGGGTGTCGAGGGCGACGATGTCGCCGCCGTCGAAGACGGCGACCCTGTCGCAGAGCTCCTCCACCTCGTCCATGAAGTGGCTGACCAGGACCACGGTCACGCCGGACGCGCGGACCTGCTTGATCACCTCCCACGTGGCGCGGCGGGCCTGCGGGTCGAGCCCCGTGGTGAGCTCGTCGAGGAAGGCCACCTTGGGGTTGCCGACCAGCGCCAGCGCGATGAACAGCCGCTGCTTCTGGCCGCCGGAGAGCTTCCCGAACCGGGCGTTGCGCTTGTCGGCCAGCCCCCACTGCTCCAGCAGCTCGCGCCAGTCGCGCGGGTTGGCGTAGAAGGAGGCGTAGAGGTCGAGCGCCTCCCAGACCTTGATGTTCTCCGGCAGCTGCGTGTGCTGGAGCTGGACGCCGATCAGCTCGCGCAGCTCGCGGCCGTCCTTGATCGGGTCGAGCCCGAGCACCCTGATCGTCCCCCCGTCGGGGCGACGCAGGCCCTCCACGCACTCCACGGTGGTGGTCTTTCCCGTGCCGTTGGGGCCGAGGATGCCGAAGATCTCGCCCTCCTCCACGGAGAAGGAGATCCCGTTCAGAACCGTCTGGCCCGCGTACCTCTTGGTGAGGTCGGTGACTTCGATGACTGCCATGGCTCAAGCCTCGTGCGTGGGCTCTTCCGGCGAATCGCCCCTCCGGCCATGAACGGCCGTGGATGCGACTGACCCTGAGATCCACCGTTCGGTTGATGGCGGGCCCCGGGGTGGGCGCGATAAGTGAACCGTTGACTGGGGGCCCTTGCGCCAGGCGTCATCAGGAGTTAATTCTTAGGAAGGTTTCCTTTTAGTTACCCCCCCGGGAGCTCCCGTGACCAAGAGAACCGCTGCCTTAGCCGCAGGCACAGCCGCCCTCGTCCTCCTCCCCGCCGGCGCCGCCAACGCCCACGGCACGATGTCCAACCCGCCGAGCCGCGTCTACGTCTGTAAGAACGAAGGCCCCGAGGCGCCCAAGTCCGCCGCCTGCAAGGCCGCCGTGGCCGCGGGCGGGACCCAGGCCTTCTACGACTGGAACGAGGTCTCCCTGCTCGAAGCGGGCGGACGGCACCGCGAGATCATCCCCGACGGCAAGCTCTGCAGCGCGGGCCGCGACAAGTACCGCGGGCTCGATCTGCAGCGCGCCGACTGGCCCGCCACCTCGGTACGGCCAGGCAGCTTCACGCTCACCTACCACGCCACCGCGCCGCACTCCAACAGCAACTTCGAGTTCTACATCACCCGCGACGGCTGGAACCCGACCATGCCCCTCAGGTGGTCGGACCTGGTCCACCTCAGGACGTTCAACGGCCAGAACCCCACCACGTTCACCAACTGGACGCTCAACCTGCCGCAGCGCTCGGGGCGGCACATCCTCTACTCGATCTGGCAGCGCGTCGTCGGCAGCAACGAGGCCTTCTACACCTGCTCGGACGTGGACTTCGGCGGCGGAGGCGGCAACCCGACCCCCACTCCGACGCCGACCCCCACGCCGACCCCGACACCGACTCCCACGCCGACCTCGACAGTCCCCTCGGGCACGTGGCAGGCTGGCAAGGCCTACAAGGGAGGTGACCGCGTGACCTACGCCGGTCTGTCCTACGAGTGCCTGCAGCCGCACACGGCCATCGCCGGGTGGGAGCCGCCCAACGTCCCCGCGCTGTGGAAGCGCGTCTGATCGCAGCCCTCGCCGCGGCCCTGTTCCTCGGAGCGGGCTGCGGCGAGCCGCCACCTGAGCAGGTCAACGTCGACGACGTGATGTTCCTGCAGATGATGATCCCGCACCACAAGCAGGGCATCGAGATCGTACGGCTCGCCGGCCCCAAGGCCACCAGCCCCGCGGTGCGGAACCTGGCCGCGGCGATCGAGCAGACCCAGACCACCGAGGTCCAGACGATGACCAGGTGGCTGACCGAGTGGGACCAGCCGCTCACCGCCCCGACCGACGCCCACGCCGGGCACGGCGGCTTACCCGAGACCGACAGGGAGCGCATCGCCGCCGTGAAGAACGAGCGCGACCTGATCAACCTGCTGATCGCGCACCAGGATGACGCCGTCCAGATGGCCAGGGTCGAGGTCTACAACGGCGAGAGCCCCAAGGTGAAGGAGTGGGCCAAGCAGGTCGAGGCGTCCCGCGAGGCCCAGATCGACCTGATGCTCAGCGTGCTGGAACAGTGACGAACGCGGTCACGGCCCGCGCGTAGGTCGTCGAAGGACGGCCCGGTCCGCCGCTCGACCACGAACGCCCCCCTGAGGCCGGCCGCGCCGGCACCCCCTGCTGCCTGGCGTCTCTTTTCATGGGGTGAAAAGTCGGCGGATAAGTGATCTAATCATTAGATGATGGTTGTCCGGCCCTCCCTTTCCGGCGTGCTGACCGAGCAGGTCCTCGGCCTGATCAGCGACAGCGGGCTGCAGCCTGGCGACCGGCTGCCCACCACTCGTGAGCTCGCTCAGCGGTTCTCGGTGACCACGCCCACCCTCAGGGAGGCCCTGCGCCGCCTCGAGGCCACGGGCGCGATCGAGATGCGGCACGGGTCGGGGCTGTACGTCGGCGCGGACATCGAGCGCATCGTGCTGCCCAACCCCAACATGCGCTCGATGCCGGGAGGGCAGCTGCTCGACCTGCTCGACGCGCGCATCCTCATCGAACCGCCGCTGGCGGGGCTCGCCGCGGGGCGTCCGGGAGCCGAGGAGCTGAGGGCGGTGCTGGGCGAGGCCGCCAGGCACCTGAGCGGCCAGGACGCCGAGTTGCACGAGGCGAACATGACCTTCCACCGGGTCAGCGCCAGGCTGGCGGGCAACAGCGTGCTCGAGGAGGTCGTCGACTCGCTGCTGAGCGTGCACGCCCCCGAGCAGCGGGAGATCCTGCGCATCTACGACGACAGGCGCCGCGACTACGACGAGCACCTGACGATCCTCGAGGCCATCGAGGCCGGCGACGCGCGGGCTGCGGAGGAGCTCATGCGCGCGCATCTGATTGACGTGAAAACGGTGGTCCAGCAACGGCTCATGTAGAACAGGAGGCCGGTCATGATCCGGCGTACCCCCATCCTGATTGCCGCATCAGTCCTTCTGGCCGCGTGTGGAAGCACTCCCACGGGCCAGCCCAAGACAGAGCTCACCCTCTACAACGACAAGGGCGCATGGAGTAAGTACTTCACCGAGATGGGCGCGCTGTCCAAGCAGCAGATCGGCCTCGGCATGAAGCCGGTCGGCTACACCGACGAGCCCACCTACCAGGCCTTCATCAAGGCCTCCTTCCGCACCGACGTGAAACCCGACCTGTTCACCTGGCAGACAGGGGGGCTGCTCAAGGAGATCGTCGGGCAGAAGCAGGTCGCCGAGACCACGGCCATCTGGCAGGAGGCCATCAAGAACGGCGACCTGTCCGAGGACGTCGCCACCTACTACACCGTGGACGGCAAGCAGTACTGCGTCCCGCTGAACGTCGCCTACTGGGGCATGTTCTACAACAAGAAGATCTTCGACAAGCACGGCCTGAAGCCGCCCACGACCTGGGACGAGCTGGTCACCGTGGCGGAGACGCTCAAGAAGGCCGACATCAAGGCCTTCTACCACACCTCCGTGCTGTTCTCCTTCGTCTGGTTCGAGCAGCTCCTCGCGGGGACCGACCCCGACCTGTACGACCGGCTCTCGACGGGCAAGGCGAAGTACACCGACCCCGGCGTCGTCCAGGTGATGGAGAAGTGGAAGTCGCTCATCGACGCCGGTTACTTCAGCAACCCCGGCGACAAGACCGACCCCGCCGACGCGTTGAAGAACGACAAGGTGGCGATGGTCTCCTTCGGCACCTGGTTCAACACCAGCATGACCCAGCGCAACCTCGACGCCGGGTTCTTCGTCATCCCGAACGTCAACGCCTCGCTCCCCAAGACCTCGATGATCTTCGAGAGCGGCCCGCTGTGCTCGCTGGCCAAGGCGCCCGACCCGGCGGCGAGCATGAAGTACCTCAAGTGGTGGACGACCACCCAGGCCCAGGAGAAGTGGTCCTCCGCGCGCGGTGACGTGAGCGCCAACCCCAAGGTCACCATCAAGAGCGAGGTGCTCGGCCAGGTCACCAAGGACGCGGGCAGCGGGAAGTACCGGCTGGTCAACCGCTACTTCGAGGCGACCCCTCCGCCGATCCTGACGGCCGCGCTCGACGGCTTCGGGCTCTTCGTCACCAAGCCGGACAGCTACCGGCAGGTGCTCGAGGACATTCAGAAGAAGGCCGACGAGTACTGGAGCACGCACCAGTGACAGGCAGAGCGGCCCCGCTGCTGGGCAGGTTCCGCGCCGGGTACGTGGCCCCTTCGGTGCTGCTGGTGGCGGGGCTGCTCTACGCGCCCTTCGTGTGGACGGCCTACCTCAGCCTCACCCGCTACGACGGCCTGATCCCGCCCGAGTGGGTCGGGTTCGACAACTTCGTCAAGCTGCTCGACGACCCCGCGCTGCTCACCGCGATCCGCAACACGCTCATGTGGGTGGCGGGCACGATGCTGCTGCCCGTCGGGCTGGGGCTGCTGGTGGCGGTGCTGTCCTACGACATCAGGGGCGGCGCGTGGTTCCGCGTGCCGTTCATGTTGCCCTACGCGCTCAGCGGGGCGGGGCTCGGCCTGGTCTGGAGCCCGATCCTGTCCCACGACGGCATCGCCAACAAGCTGCTCGGCGTCGACACCGCCTTCCTGCAGGAGGCGCCGCACAACACGATCGCGATGCTGCTGGTCTGGACGTGGCAGCAGCTCGGCGTCAACACGCTGCTGTTCGCGGTCGGCCTCCAGTCGATCCCCAAGGAGCCGATCGAGGCGGCGCGGCTCGACGGGGCGTCGGGATGGCGGCTCTTCCGCCACGTCATCTGGCCACTGATGGCGCCGCTCACCGCGGTCGTGGTGGGTCTCGCGCTGGTGGCGAGCCTGAAGAGCTTCGACATCGTGTGGGTGATGACGCAGGGAGGCCCGGGCCGCAACTCCGAGACGCTGGCCGTGACCATGTACCGCGACACCTTCGTGGCCAGTGAGTACGGCTACGGCTCGGCCGTCGCGGTGATGCTCACCGTCGTCACGGGGCTCGCCTCCTACCTCTACCTGAGGGGGCGCAAGTGATCAGAAGGGCCTTCCTCGTGGTGCTCGGGCTGATCTGGCTCGGCCCCACCTACCTGCTGCTCGTCAACGCCTCGCGGCCGCCCGACAGCTACGACTCCTCCAGAGCCTGGATCCCCTCGCCGGACATGGCGCTGTTCACCAACTTCGCCCAGGCGTGGGAGTCGGCCAACCTCCAGGAGAGCCTGGCCAGCACGGCGCTCTACAGCGTCGTCTCGCCCGCGCTCGGCGTGCTGATCGGCGCGATGGCCGGGTACACGATCGTGGTGCTGCGCCTGCGGTACGGCTTCTGGTGGTTCATGCTGCTGTTCGGCGGCACGATCTTCCCCTCGCAGATGCTCCTGGTGCCGCTGTTCGTCGGTTTCAGCGACGCGGGCCTGTACGACTCCAGGGTCGGCATGATCCTCGTCTACACCGCGATCAGCGTGCCGCTGTCGGCCTTCGTGCTGCGCAACTTCTTCACCGGAGTCGCCTTCTCGATCTTCGAGGCGGCCAGGATGGACGGCGCCTCCACCTTCCGCATCTTCTGGCGCGTCTACCTGCCGCTGGCCACCAGCGCGCTGGCGGCGGTCTTCATCCTCAATTTCACCTTCATCTGGAACGACCTGCTCTTCGGCCTGACGTTGACCCAGACCGCCGAGGTACGGCCGGTGATGACCGCGCTGGCCGGTCTGGTGACCGACGTCTACGCGGGCACGCCGGTGCCCGTCGGACTGGCCGCGGGGCTGGTCGTGTCACTGCCCACGGTGGTGCTGTTCGTGGCCACCCAGCGCATGTTCGCCCGTGGACTCGCCCTAGGAGGACTTTCATGACGAGTCGGCTGCTGCAGCCGAGCCTTGGTTCCCCCGACTACGACGGCATACGGCAGGCGCTGCGCGAGGACACCTCCACCCCGGTGATCTCCGTCAGGGGCCTGGAGGCGAGGGCCTCCGTGTTGCCGTTGATCACGCACGACGGGCGCCAGGCGGTCAGGGTCTCGGTGACAGGCCTGGTGCCGGCCCGCATGGAACACGAGCTGGTGGGCGTCGACAGGGCCGAGGGCGCGGACGTGACCCTGCTCGTGCCCGAGGTGTCGCAGCCGACCGACTTCACCCTGCGGCTGAGCGACGGCGAGGGGCTGATCGGCGAGGCGACGATCACGGTCACGCCCCAGCGCCACTGGGACGTCTTCGTCGTGCACCACTCCCATCTGGACATCGGCTACACCGACCCTCAGGGCACCGTGCTGCGTCACCATCTCGACTATCTGGACGCGGCACTGCGGTTGACGGAGGAGAGCGAGGACTGGCCCGACGACGCGAAGTTCCGCTGGACTGTCGAGTCGTCGATGCCGGCGCTGCGCTGGCTGGCCGCACGCCCCCGCGACCTGGTGGAGGCGTTCAAGGAGCGGGTGCGCGAAGGGCTGATCGAGGTCACCGCGCTGCCGTTCCAGTTGCACACCGAGGCGTGCTCGACGGAGGAGCTCTACCGCCAGCTGCGCTTCACCGAGGAGCTGCCGACCCGCTCGGCGATGCACACCGACGTGCCAGGCGCGGTCGTCGGGCTGGTCGACGCGCTGAACGCGGCCGGGGTGCGCTACCTCGCGGCGGCGCACAACTGGGCGGGGCGGTCGGTGCCGTACCTGCACGGCGGCGACAAGCTGACGCGGCCCTTCAGGTGGCGCGCCCCCAGCGGCAACGAGCTGCTGGTGTGGTTCACCGACACACCGCACGGCATGGCCTACATGGAGGGCAACACGGTCGGCCTCGCCGACTCCTTCGAGCTGGCCGACGACCTGCTGCCGCGCTACCTGTCCGCCCTCGCGGGCAGGGGCTACCCGTACGGCCCCGGCACCTTCGGCTGGCAGGGGCCCGACGCCGACAGGGCGCCCTACGAGCTCGACGCCCTGCACCTGCGGGTCCAGGGAGCGCACGCCGACAACGCCGGGCCCTCGATCGTCCCCGCCTCGATCGTGCGCGAGTGGAACACCAGATGGGCCTTCCCCCGGCTGCGCTCGGCGATCAACAGCGACTTCTTCGCGCACGTCGAGGAGCGCTACCACGACCGCCTCGCCGTACACGAGGGTGACTGGACCGACTGGTGGGCCGACGGGCTCGGGTCGGGAGCGCGCCCCCTCGGCTACGTACGGCGGGCGCAGAGCGCGCTGCGCGCCGCAGAGACCCTCCACACGCTGGCGGGCGCCGACGCCACCGAGCAGATCGACCTGGCCTACGACAAGGTGGCGCTGTTCAACGAGCACACCTGGGGCGCGGCCAACCCGTGGGAGGACGCCGAGGAGGCGGGCGACTCCGGCGGACTGCAGTGGACGCGCAAGTCGGCGGGCGCCTACGACGCCCAGGACGACTCGGCCGACCTGCTGCAGGCGGGCATGCGCAGGTTCGGGCGGCGGTTCGGCGGCACCGGGTTCGTGGTCGTCAACCCCGGCACCCAGCGCAGGACCGACGTGGTGCGAGCCTTCCTGCCGCGGGACATCGTGCCGCTGGAACAGCCGATCGCGCTGGTGGACGAGCGGACGGGCGAGCGGATCGCGCACCACGAGGAGGTCGTGCACCCCGTCGACTGGCCGACGCGCCCGATCGGCCGGCACGTCAGCGCGGTCGTCAGGGATCTTCCCGGGTACGGCTACGCGTTCGTGTCGATCCAGCAGGGCGACGCCGTCGAGACGCAGGAGATCGACGAGACGATCGAGAACGAGTTCTACCGGGTGAGCTACGACGTCCGCGAGGGCTACATCCGCTCGATCTTCGACAAGGTGGCGGGCAGGGAGCTGGTCAACGCCGACGCCGCGGCCGGCTTCGGGCAGTACGTCTACGACCGCTACGCCACGGCCCCCCACTTCAACCACATGTCGGGCCATGTCGGCGCGCACGACAGGACACTGCTCGGCGACAGGGCGATCGGCCGCCACGCGGCGGTCGTCAAGGCCGAGCGCACCGCGATCGGCGAGAAGCTGGTCGTGGAGCTGCAGGCCAAGGGCGCCGACTGGGTGCGCACGACCATCGAGCTGCACGCGGGCGTGCCCAGACTCGACCTGACCTACCAGCTGGCCAAGCAGGGCACGCCCGCCAAGGAGGCGGTCTTTGTGGCCTTCCCCTTCGCCAGTGAGGGCCCGCCCTCGGCGTGGGAGCTGACCGGCGGCGTCGGAGGAGGTCCGAGCGTGCCGGGCTCGGCCGCCTACATGCTGCCGATCAGGCACTGGATCACCTTCGACGACCCCGGCCTGTCCATCGCGTGGGCCACGCTGGAGGCGCCGCTGGTGCAGCTCGGCACCATCCACATGCCGTACGCGCCCTTTCCTGCCACGCTGGACGAGGAGCAGGCGACGATCTACTCCTGGGCGCTCAACAACATCTGGGACACCAACTTCCCCACGCAGCAGCAGGGCGAGACGACCTTCCGCTACGCGGTGACCTCCTCCACGGAGGTGAAGGGCACGGCGCTGGGCGCGCTGGCCGCCTCGGGCCTCACCGACCCCTTCCTCGGCATCCTCGCCACAGGCGACGCCGCCCCCTCCAAGGAGGGCGTCTTCGTGACCGTGGACCATCCCGAGGTGCAGGTCACCTCGCTGGGCCGCTTCGACGAGGGCGTCGTGGTCAGGCTGCAGTCGTTCGCCGACGTGCCCGTGGAGGTCGAGGTGGGCCTGCGGGGGCTGCGGTCCGCGCAGGTGAGTCCGGGCCTGGCGCGGGGAAGGAGGCCGCTGGAGGTCAGTGCGGAGAAGGTCAGGGTACGGCTGCCCGCCTGCGGAGTGGCCGCCGTTTGGGGGACCTGTGAAGATCGTTGACATCCGGGCCACGACGGTCGCCGTTCCCCTGGAGGCGCCGCTGAGACACAGCAACGGCGCCCACTGGGGCCGCTTCGTCAGGACGATCGTCGAGGTCGAGGCCGACAACGGCCTGGTCGGGCTCGGCGAGATGGGCGGCGGGGGTGAGAGCGCCGAGGCGGCCTTCCGGGCGCTCCTGCCGTACCTGGCGGGGCACGACCCGTTCCAGCTGGAGGCGCTCCGCTTCAAGATCGCCAATCCGACGGCGTCGCTCTACAACAACCGCACCCAGCTGCTCGCGGCCCTCGAGTTCGCCTGCCTCGACCTCATGGGCCAGCACCTCGACGTGCCCGTCCACGACCTGCTGGGCGGGAAGCTGCGCGAGCAGGTGCCGTTCGCCTCCTACCTGTTCTTCCGCTACGAGGGCGAGGGCTTCGCCGAGGTGCGCACGCCCGACCAGCTCGTCGAGCACGCCAGACGGCTGAAACGGGAGCACGGGTTCACCGTCCACAAGCTCAAGGGCGGGGTGTTCCCTCCCGACTACGAGCTGGAGTGCTACCGGGCGCTGGCGGCCGCCTTCCCCGGCGATCGGCTGCGTTACGACCCCAACGCGGTGCTGTCCATGGCCGAGGGCCTGCGCTTCGGCCGCGCGATCGAAGGGCTGGACAACGACTACCTCGAGGATCCCGTCTTCGGGCTGGAAGGGCTGCGTCTGGTCCGCGAGCAGGTCAGGGTTCCGCTGGCGACCAACACCGTCGTGGTGAACTTCGAGCAGCTCGCCTCCAACGTGCTGCGCCGCTCGGCGGACGTCGTGCTGCTCGACACCACCTTCTGGGGCGGCATCAGGCCCTGCATCAAGGCGGCGGGGGTGTGCGAGACCTTCCAGCTGGGAGTGGCGGTGCACTCCTCGGGCGAGCTGGGGATCCAGCTGGCGACGATGCTGCACCTGGGCGCGGTGCTGCCCAACCTCACCTATGCCGCCGACGCCCACTACCACCAGCTGCGCGACGACGTCATCGTGGGAGGGAAGCTGGCCTACCACGAAGGACGCATCGCCGTACCCGAAGGGCCGGGGCTCGGGGTGCGGCTGGACAGGGAGCGGCTGGCCCGCTACGCCGAGCTCTACAAGGAGCTCGGCGGCTACCCCTACGACCGCGACCCTGGCAGGCCGGGCTGGTACGCCCAGGTGCCGAACGAGCGCTTCGCCGACCCCTACGCGGCGCCGTGACCTAGTCGGGCAGGGCGGCGGGGTTGCGAGCGAGCAGGCCGCCGTCCACCCGGTGCTCGGCGCCCGTGATGAACGACGAGCGCGGTCCGGCGAGGAAGGCGACCAGCTCGGCGACCTCCTCGGGCCTCGCCACCCGCCCGAGCGGATGCGTGCGGCCCCACTGCGCGACCTGCTCCTCCTGCGACAACGACCCTCGCCACAGGTCGGCCGCCCACCGCAGCATCGGGGTGTCCACCGAGCCGGGGCAGACCACGTTCACCCTGATGCCCTCCTGGGCGTGGTCGAGCGCCATCGCCCTGGTCAGGCCGTTCAGCGCGGCCTTGCTCGCGGTGTAGGCGGCCACCCTGGTCTGCGAGGCGAACGCCTGCACCGACGACATCAGCACGATCGACCCGCCGCCCCTCCTGCGCAGCGCGGGCACGGCCGCCTTACAGGTCAGGAAGACGCCCTTGAGGTTGATGTCGAGCACCTCGTCCCACACCTCGACGGGGGTGTCCTCCACGGTGCCGTAGCGCTGGACGCCCGCGCAGGTCACCACGATGTCGAGCCCGCCGTGCCGGGTCTCGGCCAGCTCGACCAGCTCGCGCATCCGCCCCTCGTCGCGCACGTCGGCCGCCACCTCGGTGACGCCCGGCGCGCCGTCCCCCGCCTCCAGCCCGCAGGCGATCACCGAGGCGCCGCCCGCGGCCAGCCGCTCGGCCACCGCCTTGCCGATGCCCAGCGTTCCGCCGGTCACCAGGGCCACCTTGCCCTCGAACTCGCTCACGCGATCACCTCCACACGCAGTCGCGAGGTCCTCGACTGTGCGGGGCCGAGGAGCATCGCCGTCCCGTTGTCCACCGCGGCGGACAGCCCGTCCGTCGGCATGCTGGAGAACGGCTCCAGCCCCACCACGTAGGCCCCGCCCCACCACGGCCAGTCCGTCGAGCCGCCGAGCTCCTGCCACAGCCACAGGTAGGGCATGACCTCAGCGTCCCACTCCACGCGCAGCCCGACCTGTGACGCCACCTCGTACCAGCCGGTGTCGAAGCCGGTCAGGTAGACGATCTCGCTCGGCGAGCCTGGCGGCGGCACCGTGAACAGCTCCTCGGCCCGCCGCCCCCGCGGATCTATGGACGTGGCGTGCGGGATCACGCGCACGCCCTCGGGCACCCTGATCCGCGCGCCCGGCCGCAGGAACGGCCTGCCGAAGGCGAGATGGTGGCCCCACATCGCGTGCAGCGCCACCGGCGCCTCGTTCGTGACCCGCCCCTCGACCTCCAGAGCGGCCGTTCCCGAGGCGAGCCTGAACGTCTTCTCCACCCGGTACGGCAGGCGCCGCGTGCGCACCGCCAGCCGTACCGCAACCTCGCGGGCCGTGTCGGTCAGCACCTCGACCGACCACGGCAACCCCGCGACCTCACCGTGCTGGGCCAGCCTGGCGCCCCTGTAGACACTGGGGGCGCCGCCGTTGGGGAAGACCTCCTGCCAGCCGCCCTCGTAGTGGTCGACGAACGCGCCCACGTCGTCGGCCGCCTGCGGGGGCAGCGGCCTGCGCAGCCCCTGGGGCGACAGCCACACCAGGTCGGTGTCGGACGGCTTGTGCAGGAACTCCACGACGTCGCCGCCCTTGTCGGCCAGCACGGTCACGCGCAGGCGCTCGTTCTCCAGCACGAGCGCGCGCATGCCCTCGATCGTGATCTCCCGCAGCCTGGCGGCCCAGTTGCGCCTCACTCGAAGGCCAGGTCCAGGAAGCGCGGCCGGTAGATCGTCACATCGCGGTAGTGGTCGGTGTTGACGAAGCTGTTGACGTTGTAGGAGACGACCAGCCCCGGCCCGGCGATCTCCGGGTGCGCGTGGGCGTTGTAGGTGAAGATGTTCCCGCCGGTCTCCGGGGTGGTGTAGACCGTGGTCTTGTTGCTGAAGGGCCCGTACGGCGTGCAGCTCGTGTAGGCGACGATCTTGGAGCTCAGGATCTCGGTCGTGTCATGGGTGATCAGGACGTACCCGCCCTTGACGCGGCTGACCGAGTACTCGTTGGCCACGCCGTCCATCAGCCGCGCGGAGTCGGCCTGGTCGGCCGACCAGGTGCCGTCGGCCTTCAGGTACTCCCAGCGGCCGAGCAGGCTGGCGCCGCGCACCCTGGCCAGGTGCATGTACTTGGTCCCGCCGAGGTCCTCCACGCCGTAGACGTAGGTGTGGCGGCCGTCCCTGTGGATGCCGGAGGCCCACGCCACCTTGTGGCCCGAGGGCAGATCGTGCACGCTGATCGGCCGGTCGAGCCGTCCTGGGGCGAAGCGGGCGACTACGTTGCGGTGCCAGCGCCAGTCCCACGCGCCGGTGCCGTAGCGCTCGTACTCCTGGTAGGTCACCTCGACGATGCCGCCCGCGACGGTCGCGTCACCGGCCCAGTACCAGTGGTCCTTGTCGCGTGGCGGCATCACGGCCCTGGGGTTCTCGGACGTGCCGCCGTAGATGGTGGACAGCCTGCCGTCCTTCTCGACGGCGAAGGTGTTGTTGAGGAAGACGGTCGTGCCGCCCTCCTCCCTGACCGGCGGGCGTGAGCCGTCCGGGTTGACCTGGCCGAGGAAGGTGTCGGAGAAGATCCACAGCTCTTTGCCGCCGGGGAGCCTCACGGAGTAGGTGCCGTCCGCGCCGGTCCAGTCGTCGGTGCGGCTGTTGTCGTTGCCCTGGTCGGTGAACAGGGCGCTCAGCCTGGCATCGGTGGTGGTGGCGCGGAAGGTGGGCAGGTCGCAGGTGGTGGTGGTCGCGCCGGCCGCTTGGGGAGCGACCAGGGAGACGAGGACGAGGAGGAAGGAGAGCAGGAGACGCCGCATCGCAGCCCCTTATCGGCTGGGGGATCTGCTAATAGTTCTAGTCATCAGATCACTTGCTGTCCAGAAGTTCGGGCAAAGACCTACTTCGCGCTGTGCGGACTTTCCGGTTATCCAGGGGTTTCTGGTGAAATACCGCAATGCCTCTGCGCGCGATCCTGCTGTCCGTGCTGCCGGGACTCGCGGAGGTCCTCTCGTCTCCCTCGGAGGAGAGCTTCGGCTGGTTCGCGTACGCGCCCACGCTCGCGCTCGCGCCCCGGGCGGGCTCGACCCGGCCGTCGTCGCTGACGGAGAAGATCCGCACACCGCGGCCGTCGACCCAGCCCCAGCCCTCCCAGAGCGCGTGGAAGCAGTCCTGCTCGCCGGTGACGGGCGCGAGGACGTCGATCAGCGCGGCGAGCGCGGCGGGGGCGAGGTTGCCCACCCGCACGTCGCCTTCGTCCCATGTCGCCGCCCCGCGCGCGGGGCTCGCGACGGCGGCCCACTGCATCAGGGCGTGCGGCACGCGTCCCGTGAGCCCGGCGACCCGCGCCCACGTCAGCGGTGGACGGTCGTCGTCGAACTCCACCGGGTGCAGGACGCGGGCATAGGCCGCGAAGCCGCCCGGCACCACCGAACCGACCGATCCGAGCGGTCCGCCCAGCCTGTCGGCCATCCAGTCGCCCGCTGACACGTCCGCGACGGGCTCAAGACCGTCCATGCTCACCCCGTCGTCGTCGGTGCTCCCCGCTCCTACTTCGGAGCGTAGGTGAGCACGATCACGCCCGACGCGAACGGCGTGGACTTCACGAGCTTCAGGTGCGTCGTGTCGATGCCCTCGAGGAGGCGCTCGCCGCCACCGGCGATGACGGGGAACATCCAGAAGTGGTACTCGTCGACGAGCCGGTGCTCCAGCAGCGTACGGTCGAGCTCGCCGGTGCCGAACTTCAGGATGTTCTGCCCCGGCTGCTCCTTCAGCCTGGCGACCTCCTCGGCCACGTCCCCCTCGATGACGGTGGCGTTCCACTCGGCGCTCTTGAGGGTCCTGGAGGCGACGTGCTTCGGCAGGCTGTTCATCCTGGCGCCGTACTCGCCCTCGGCCCCCTCCATCTTCGGCCAGACCGCGGCGAAGCTCTCGTAGGTCTCCCGCCCGAGCAGCAGCGCGTCCGCGGCGAAGAGCAGCTCGCTGGCGTGGCCGTTGTACTCCTCGTCCCAGTACGGCACGCCCCACCTCTCCGGCGACCCGATGGATCCGTCCAGCGTCACGAACGTCGACTCGATGAGCTTCCTCATGGTTTCTGCCCTTTCAGTTCCGGTTGATCGCGTGGGTTCACTGTGACGCAAGACGCTTACCGTTCTCTTACCGTCAGCCCGTCCCCCTTCGTAAGAACCCCCATGGACGGCGGGCGGCCAATATTCGCGTGCTCGCCGCGGAAACCGGGCTGTACCCTGCGCGAGGGCCACACGGAGGGAAACGTCATGGGACACGTCGAGGTCGCGCATCTCACCTACGTCCTGC
This sequence comes from Nonomuraea recticatena, assembly GCF_039533245.1. Lineage (NCBI taxonomy): Bacteria > Bacillati > Actinomycetota > Actinomycetes > Streptosporangiales > Streptosporangiaceae > Nonomuraea > Nonomuraea recticatena. Next base: position 78,308 of record NZ_BAAATE010000009.1, read on the forward strand.
CTGACGGCAGGCCGTTGCTCAACGACGTGTCCTTCCGCATCGGCGAGGGCGTCAAGGCGGCGCTCGTCGGGCCGAACGGCGCGGGCAAGACCACGCTGATGCGCCTGGTCGCGGGCGACATCCAGCCGGTCGAGGGCGGCGTGGCCAGCTCGGGAGGGCTCGGCGTGATGCGCCAGTTCGTCGGCAGCGTCCGCGACAGCAGCACCGTGCACGACCTGCTGCTCAGCGTCGCCCCTCCGGCGGTACGGCAGGCCGCCGACAGGCTCGACAAGGCCGAGCTGGCCATGATGGAGCGCGACGACGAGAAGACCCAGATGCGCTACGCCCAGGCGATCACGGACTACACCGACGCGGGCGGCTACGACATCGAGGTGCTCTGGGACACCTGCACGATCGCGGCGCTCGGCGTGCCGTACGACAGGGTGAAGTACCGGGAGACGGCCACGCTGTCGGGCGGCGAGCAGAAGCGCCTGGTCCTGGAGGCGCTGCTGCGCGGCCCCGACCAGACCCTGCTGCTCGACGAGCCCGACAACTACCTCGACGTGCCGGGCAAGGTCTGGCTGGAGCAGCAGCTGAGGGAGACGCCCAAGACGGTCCTGCTGGTCAGCCACGACAGGCAGCTGCTGGCCAACGCCGCCGACCGCATCGTCACCGTCGAGTCGGGCGGCATCTGGATCCACGGCGGCGGGTTCGGCACGTACGCCGAGGCGCGCAGGGCCCGCAACGCCCGCCTCGACGAGCTGCGCAGGCGATGGGACGAAGAGCACGCCAAGCTCAGGGCCCTGGTCAACATGCTCAAGAACAAGGCCAGGTACAACGACGGCATGGCCGCCCCCTACCACGCCGCGCAGACGCGCCTGCGCAAGTTCGAGGAGGCGGGCCCGCCGGAGGAGGCGCCGAGCGACCAGCGGATCAGCATGCGGCTGAGAGGCGGCCGTACGGGCAAGCGCGCCGTCATCTGTGAGCAGCTGGAGCTCACCGGGCTGATGAACCCCTTCGACCTGGAGATCTGGTACGGCGAGCGCGTCGCCGTCCTCGGCTCGAACGGCTCGGGAAAGTCACACTTCCTGCGCCTGCTCGCCGAGGAGCCCGTGAGGCACACCGGTGTCGCCAGGCTCGGCGCCCGCGTCGTGCCGGGGCACTTCGCGCAGACGCACGCCCGTCCCGAGCTGCACGGGCGCACGCCCTGCGAGATCGTCATGACCGAACACGCCAGGCTCAAGAACGAGGCCATGAAGATCCTCGCCCGCTACGAGCTGGCCGGGCTGATCGCCGACCAGCGCTTCGAGACGCTGTCGGGCGGGCAGCAGGCGCGCCTGCAGATCCTCCTGCTCGAGCTGTCGGGCGCGACTCTGCTGCTGCTCGACGAGCCGACCGACAACCTCGACCTGGCCAGCGCCGAGGCGCTCCAGGACGGTCTGAACGCCTTCGACGGCACCGTCGTCGCCGTCACCCACGACAGGTGGTTCGCCGACGACTTCGACCGCTTCCTGGTGTTCGGCTCCGACGGGAAGGTGTACGAATCGCCCGAACCCGTATGGGACGAGGCTCGCGTGGTGCGCCAGCGTTAAAGACTTGGTACGGCAGGCGCGTGTCCATGCCTGCCGTACCTGTCTGACGGGCTATCACGGCAAAGTGATCCCGCGTAGCCGTACTTTCGCCGCCCTCGCCCTGGTCCTCGTGGCGGGTTGCTCCTCCACGCCCGACGAGCCGTCCCCGCAGCAGATGCGCCCGCTGGCGCTCAAGGAGCAGGCGTCGTCGGTCGCCAAGGGCGATCACGGGTACGTCGTGAGCTGGGCGGGCGTGCTCGGCAACAGCAATCCGTGGCACTTCGGAGAGAACGTCGTGGCCACGATCGTCGGCCTCGACGCCAAGGGCGCCGAGGTGTTCCGCATGGACCAGCCGCTCGACGCGATCCCGCCCTCGGGGACGCTGGCTTTCACGGGCCAGGCCGTGACGGGCGCCAAGCCGGAGAAGGTGACGATCAGCCACAGGTCGGCGCAGTGGCGTCAGACCGCGCGCGTTCCCTCGTCCCTGCGCAAGTTCCCTGTCTCCAGGGTGCAGACCATCAAGCAGAAGGACGGGACCTACCTGGTCACAGGAGACGTGGGCAACCCCTACGTGCTTCCCGCGAGCAGCCTGGCGGTCAGCGCGCTGCTGCGCGACAAGTCGGGCAAGCTGCTGGGCGGCGCCAGCACGTTCGTGGACGACGTGCAGGCGGGCAAGACGCCGCGCTTCATCCTCACCGTCGAAGGGCTGCCGTCCTCGACGCAGGTGGGCGCGACCGAGGTGGTGGCTCGGACCTGGGGCTCGACGGGCCGGCCGTACGAGGAGCTGGCGATGGGGGGTGCGGTGCCCGTCCACACGGTCAAGCCCCGCACCGCGCCGTTCGCGAAGGACAAGGGACGTCATGCGGTTCCTGGCGAAGGCAAGCCCTGATCCCATTCGTCGAACGAAATATCCGGCCTCCGACGAGGGCATTCACGATAAGGCGAGCGTCGTCCCGCGTTCCGACGCTCGCCCCCTTCGCCGATGCCCCCCGCTCGCCCGTCCACCGCGCTTCCCCGCAGGCCACCGGGCTCTTCGCCGGACACCGGAGGCCCTTTCTCGCGCTCCCCGCCATTTCTTCCGCCCACCAATAAGGAGATAAATCGGTCATTGGTGGTAATCGAGTGAGGGCTTTTCCTGCGAGCGCGAATGAATCGGTAGAACTACTAGTTACCAATCCATTACCTTCAGTCACATGAATGACCGCGTCCTGGTCGAAGCTCTCCGTTCCCGCGACCCCGGTGCCCTCACCGCGCTCTACGACTCGCATGCCGAGGGCATCTACCGATACTGCTGGTCCGTCCTCAAAAGCCCCGACAGCGCCCAGGTCGCCCTGCGCGACACGCTGATCGCGGCGGAGGCGCACGTCGGCGCGCTGGCCGACCCGGACCGATTGCGAGGATGGCTCTACGCGCTGGCCAGGCAGGAGTGCCTGCGGCGCCGGTCGGCAGCCGTGGCCGACGACGCCACGGAGACACTCGTCGCGGTGCCCGCCGTGGCCGCAGCCGACGCGGACCTGCGGATCATGGCGTGGAACGCCGTGCGCGCCCTCACCGACGCCGAGAGCGAGCTCCTGGAGCTGACCGCCAGGCACGAACTGTCCACCTTCGACGTCGCGGCGGTTCTCGGGGTCACGCCGCGCCAGGTCGAGACGGCGCACGAGAGCGCCCGCGACCGGCTCGGCGACGCGATCACCGCGGAGGTCCTGGCGAGAAAGGGCCCCTACGACTGCGCCCAGCGAGCGGCGATCCTCTCCGGGTTCGCGGGCGAGCTCACGGCGGAGATGCGCGAGGAGGTCGTGACCCACCTGCCCAGGTGCGAGACCTGCGCCTCGCACAGGGCGGGGCAGGTCTCGACGGCGAAGGTGTTCGAGCTGCTGCCGACCGTGGTGCTGCCGGAGACACTCAGGGTCAGGGTGATGAGCTGCTTCGTCGACCCCGAGCTGCTGCCGTACAGGAGGTATGTGGCGCGCAGGTCGGCGGCGCTCGACGCGGAGGGGTTTCCCCAGTCAGGCGACGGCAGGGGGCGGCGCTGGTCGCAGGCGCTGGCGGGCGCGCTGGCGGCGGTGGCCACCGTCGCGGCCATCGGGATGATCTTCAGCTATTTCGGCCACGACGGTGACGGACTCACGGGCATCGCCTCGGGGGCGTTTCCCGCGACCGGAGAGCCGCCGGGCATCAGGCTGCCGTGGCTGCCCGACCCGCACGAGACACCCATCACGGTGGAGCCCATCCTCGACAGCTCGGCGACGTACCCGATCGGGGCCTACCGTTCGACCGCGCCGGTGACCGTGACGACGCCCGACGTGGTGCCGACGCGCAGAGACCTGCCCGTCCCCGTCCCCACGCACACGGGGCCAGGGCCTGCGCCCACAGGGCCGGGCGAGCCGTCCCAGACGCTGTCGCCTGGCGTGACGCAGAGCCCCAAGCCGCCGCGTGACCACCACGGCAGCCCCACGAAGTCGCCGTGCCCGACGAAGAAGCCGACCCCGAGGCCGACCTCGACGGGCACGCCCACCGCCACGCCGACGACCCACCCCGAGCCGACGCCGTCCCCCACGCCCACCGCCACGCCGACCGATCCGCCCAAGCCCGAGCCCACCCCCACGGCCACAACCACCGAGCCCGCGCCGACGAAGGACCCCCAGCAGGGCTCCGACGGCGGGTCCACCGCGCCGGGCGGCGGCTCGCGAGGCGACTCGGCGCAGGGCGGCTCCGGAGGCGGGTCAGGCGACGGAACGGGAGGCGGAGGCGCGGGCACGCCCCCGGATGTGGGTGCGCAGGAGCCGCCGGTCCTGGCGGAGTCGAGCACCCAGGAGAACGCGTAGGTCGGGTGGAGCGCTTCACCGTCAAGGGGCACAGGGTCTGCCCGCTCCCTCTCAGGGGAGAGCTGGCCGACCTGGTGCCCCGCATTCATGAGGTCGACTGGCCGACCTGGCTCGACCCGGGCCCTCGCATGCTGCGCGACGTCCTCGACCAGTGCCGCCTGCTGACCGCCCGCGCCCTGGCCACGCTCTCGTGGCTGGCCGCCGGCGACCTCCCCTCCGACCTCGAGTGGCTCTGGACCCAGCGCAGGCTGACGGGCCCCCGCCAGGAGCGCATGTACGGCGCGGCGGCGACCGTGCCCGACCCCGTCCTGGCGCTGGTCGTCGCCGACTGGACCTGGGCGCTCGGCACGCCCTACGGCGGCAGGGTCACCGCCCCCTATCTCGCGGGCAGCGCCTACCCGCGCGACGGTCATCAGGCGGCCCACGCCACCATGACGCTCTACCAGACCTACGACCGCTATCCGGAGTCGCGTCCCGCGATCGCCGCCGCCTGGGCCGCCGCCCGCGTCACCGCCGACTGGTGCAAGGCCGCCGAACTTCACGCTGCGTATGGGAGCGAGACCCCGGTCTTCACCTATCCCCGCGGGACGATTCCTGCCGCCGTGTCCGTCCGGCCCTGGATAGAACGCCTGTTTCGCCTGCGATGATTACGGTACGTGAGGTTCAGGTGTGCGGAGTGTGACGAACGGGAAGTGTGTGCATAGAGTGACAACTCATGCCCGGAGGGGAGTCTATGCACACCGTCAAGAAGCGGCTGCTTGTCGCCTGCTGCCTGCTTGTGGCGACCTGCCCGCCGGCGGCCGCCGAACCCGCCCCTTCCGCGGGCGAGGTCGCCGAGGCGCGCGCCGCCGTACGGCACAGGGCCGAGGCCCTGGGGACGGCGAGCGTACGGCTGGCCAACGCCCACACCCGCCTGGAGGCGCTGGTCGCGGAGGCCGGACGGAAGGTGGAGGCCTACAACGGCCAGCTCGTACGGCTGGAGCAGGCCAAGGCCCGCCACGCCGCCGCCACGGTGCGGCTGAAGGCCGCCGAGGCCAAGGTGGCGGAGACCAGCGCCGCCGTCTCCATGCTGGCGGCACAGTCCTACGGCGGCATGGACCTGAGCAACCCCATGGTCGGCATGCTCAGCGACGAAGGCGGCGTCCCCGGGTACCTGCACAGGGCGGGCATGCTCGCCTCCATGGGCGATGAGCAGGGCGAGACGCTCAAGCTGGTGCGCGACACCCAGCAGGTCGCCGCTGTCCTTCGCGCGCAGACCCAGGAGGCCTACGCCGAGCAGCAGGACGCCTTCAGGCAGGCCGAGGAGGCCAAGGCGGCGGCGAGGGCGGCGGTCGACAGGCAGGCCAGGGAGGCCAAGCTGATCGAGGCCGAGAAGAGGCGGCTGCAGAGCAGGGTCGACGCCGCGCGCAGTGCGGCCGAACGGCTGGCCAGGCAGCGCGAAGAGGCCCTGGAACGTGCCAGGCTCGAACGCGAGGCGCGCCTGGCCACCCGGCTGGCGCACAAGGGAGGCGCCGCCGCCGGAGGCTGGGCCGCAGGCGGCTCCAGCGCCACCATGGGCGACGTCGCGGCCGACTGGGCGCTGTCGCAGCTCGGCAAGCCGTACGTGTGGGCGGCCGCGGGGCCGTCCAGCTACGACTGCTCGGGGCTGACCATGCGGGCGTGGGAACAGGTCGGTGTCCGGCTCGACCACTGGACCGGCACCCAGTGGACCTCGGGCCCGCACATCCCGCTCGACCAGCTGCGCAGGGGAGACCTGCTGTTCTTCGGCAAGCTCACCAGCAACCCCGGCGACATCCACCACGTGGGCATGTACATCGGCAGGGGACTGATGGTGCACGCCCCGCAGACGGGCGACGTCGTCCGCGTCGCCTCGATGTGGCGCAGAGACCTGGTCGGCGCGACCAGGCCCCGTTGACCCCGAGAGCCGCGCACCCCCGCAGGGGAGCGCGGCTCTCGGAAGCGGCGTCAGTGGGCGCCGTAGCCCTCGTCCTTGGCGCGCTGGAAGGAGCGCACGATCTCGGCCTCGGCCTCGACCCTGCCCACCCAGTTGGCGCCCTCGACCGACTTGCCGGGCTCCAGGTCCTTGTAGACCTCGAAGAAGTGCTGGATCTCCAGCCTGTCGAACTCGGGCACGTGGTGGATGTCGCGGATGTGCTCCATCCGCGGGTCGGTGGCCGGGACGCACAGGACCTTGTCGTCGCCGCCCTTCTCATCCGTCATGCGGAACATGCCGACGGCGCGGCAGGTGATGTAGCAGCCGGGGAAGGTCGGCTCCTGCAGCAGCACCAGCGCGTCGAGGGGGTCGCCGTCCTCACCGAGGGTGTTCTCGATGAACCCGTAGTCGGCGGGGTACTGCGTGGAGGTGAACAGGAGCCGGTCAAGCCTGATCTTGCCGGTCTCGTGGTCCACTTCGTACTTGTTCCGTTGCCCCTTCGGAATTTCAACGACAACGTCGAACTCCACCGCGGTTCCTCCGCTCGAGCCCCCGGGCACCCCCGGATGGGCGTTAGTGTCTCGTAGGCGAACTGAGAGAGAGGGTCGGCGACGTGGTAAGGCGCGAGCGGTGGGTGACGTTGACCACACTCGCCGTGCTCCAGGCCGTCACGATCGTGACCGGCGCGTACGCCGTCACGAACGACTTCAGCCTGGGCGCGCTGACGAGGCCAGAGTCACAACCGACCGTGCCGGCGGAGCCTTCTCCCGTTCCGGTGATCACCGCGGGGCCAGTGCTGGCCACGGGTGGGAACGGACCTCTCCCGACTAAGGGTACTTTGACCTCGCAGCTCACCGACGCCCTGGGGGACGAAGCGCTCGGCGGCAGGGTGGGCGCCGTGGTCCTCGACGCCGCCACGGGCCAGCAGATCTTCGCCGCCAACCCCGCGACGGGCATCACCCCCGCCTCCACCACGAAGGTGGTCACCTGCGTCGCGGCCCTGGCCTCCCTCGGCCCCGACACGCGCCTGAAGACCTCGGTGGTCCAGGGCGCGAACAGGAGCTCGATCATCCTGGTCGGCGGCGGCGACCCCACTCTCGCGGGCCCCTACGCCAAGGCGGGCGCCTACCCGAAACAGGCCTCGCTGGCGCAGCTGGCCTCCCGTACGGCCGCCGCGCTCAAGTCGTCGGGCGTCACCAAGGTCACGCTCTCCTATGACGCCTCTCTCTTCACCGGCCCCACCAGCGCCCCCGGCTGGAAGTCCAACTACATCCCCGACGGCGAGGTGGCTCCCGTCCACGCCCTGACGATCGACGTGGGCCGCCAGCACCCCTCCTCCAGAGCGCCGCGCGTCACCAACCCCTCCGCCTTCGCCGCCGCCGCCTTCGCCGGGCTCCTCGACAGGTACGGCATCAGCGTCGGCAAGAAGGTGCGGCCCGCCAGGGCGCCGCAGGGGGCGGCCGCGCTGGCGACGGTCGAGTCGGCACCCGTCTACGCGCTGGTCGAGCGCACGCTGACGATGAGCGACAACGACCTCGCCGAGGCGCTGGCGCGGCACGTGGCGATCAAGGAGGGCGAGCCCGCCTCCTTCGAGGGCGCCTCCCGCGCCATGATCGCCGCGCTGAAGAGGATCGGCGGGGCCAAGGGCGTCATGCTCTCCGACGCCTCCGGCCTCTCCATCAGGAACCGCATCAGCGCGGACGCCATGGCCCGCGTGCTGGCCATCGCCAGCAAGGATCCTGCGCTGAGGCCGATCCTTTCCGGCATGCCCATCGCGGGGTTCACCGGCACGCTGGGTCACAGGTTCACCCGTGACGACAGCAAGGGCGAGGTCGGCCTCGTGCGCGGAAAGACGGGCACGCTCAACAACGTCAACACCCTCGCCGGGTTCGCCACCACGCTCGAGGGACGGCTGGTCACCTTCGCCTTCATGGCCGACAAGGTGCCGGCCAACGCCGAGCCCGTCCTCGACCGCCTCGCCGCCATCGTCGCCCGCTCCTGACGACCGCCTGCCCCGCCTCCTGGCCCGCCGGGAACCCCCGCCTCCGGTTCTTCGCAGGCCACCCGTCCTCCCGCGCTCCCCGGCCCTGTCCCGAACGCCCGTGGCCAGTTCTTCGCAGGCGGGGAGGGAAGCACGTACGGTGGACGTTATGCAGGTGATCGACTGGGATCTGGCCGTCTCGACCGGCACGCGCCTGGTGCGCCCCGGACCACAGGTGAGTCGTGAGGAGGCCCGCCACGCCGTCACCGAACTGCGCACCCTCTCCCGAGAGGCGGAGGGCCACGTCCGCGAGTTCACCAGAATAGATGCGGCCACTCCGCCGCAGCCCGCGACAATCGTCGACAGACCAGGCTGGATCAGGGCGAACGTCGAGGGTTTCCGCGTCGTGCTCGAACCGCTCACCCAGCGGATGGCCAGCCGCGACAACCCTCCGCCCGCGATCGTCAGCGCCGTGGGCTCGCGCATCACCGGCGTGGAGGTGGGCGCCGTGCTCGCCTTCCTCGCCTCGCGCGTGCTCGGCCAGTACGAGCTGTTCCTCCCGCCCGACCCCACGGGACGTGAGCCGATCGGCCGCCTCACCCTCGTGGCTCCCAACATCGTCAACGCCGAGCGCGAGATGGGGGTGCACCCTCGCGACTTCCGCCTGTGGGTGTGCCTGCACGAGGAGACGCACCGGGTGCAGTTCACCGGGGTCCCGTGGCTGCGCGAGTACGTCAGGTCGCAGATGACCGAGTTCCTGCTCGCCTCCGACCTCGACCTGCCCACCCTGCTCGAACGGCTGCGCAACGCCGCCGACACCGTGGCGGACGTCGTGCGCGGCACCGGCGAGGGCAACCTCATCGACGCGATCCAGACGCCCGAGCAGAAGGAGATCCTCGACAGGGTCACCGCGGTGATGACGCTGCTGGAGGGGCACGGCGACTTCGTGATGGACGCCGTCGGGCCCACCGTGGTGCCGTCCGTGGCCGACATCAGGTCGAAGTTCAGCCAGCGCCGCGAGGGCGGCTCGCGCCTCGACCGCACGGTGCGCAAGCTTCTCGGCCTCGAGATGAAGATGAAGCAGTACGCCGAAGGGTCCGCCTTCGTCCGCGAGGTGGTCGGGAAGGTGGGGATGGACGGGTTCAACCGCGTCTGGACCTCACCCGAGACCCTGCCCGCCTCCGACGAGATCGCCGCGCCCGACCGCTGGATCGCCCGCGTGGTCCCGCAGGACCAGCCGGCCATCCCCCCGCAGGCCACCGACCCGGAGGCTTGACCGCTCCCCGGCGGAGGCCGCCGCGCGACTCGGCGCGCGCCTCTTCACCCCGGCGCGCGCCTTGTGACTGGGCGTGCGCCCCTTGACTCGGCGTGCGCCCCTTGACTCGGCGTGCGCCGGGGCGAGTCGGCGGGCGCCTTGTGACTGGGTGCGCGCTGGGGCGAGTCGGCGCGCGCCGGGCGAGGTGCCGCCGCCTTCTCCGCGGGCGGGACAATGGCGGGTATGGGTCCACACCCCGCCGTCGCCGACGTACGGCGTGCCGTACGCGAGGCGCTGGCCGACCTGAGCCCTGGCGACCTCGTGCTGGCCGCGTGCAGCGGCGGGGCCGACTCCCTCGCGCTGGCCGCCGCACTGGCCTTCGTCGCGCCCAGGGCGAACCTCAGGGCGGGCCTTCTGACCGTCGACCACCAGCTTCAGGACGGTTCCGCCGGGCGGGCCGCCGACGTGCTCGGGCACGCCGCCGCGCTGGGTCTGGCCCCCGCGCAGACGCTGAAGGTCCGCGTCGGCACGGTGGGCGGTCCCGAGGCCGCCGCGCGCGACGCCCGCTACGAGGCGCTCGCCACGGCCGCCGACCGCCTCGGCGCCCGCACGGTCCTGCTCGGCCACACGCGCGACGACCAGGCGGAGACCGTCCTGCTCGGCCTGGCCAGGGGCAGCGGCCCGAGGTCGCTGTCGGGGATGGCCTCGAGGGCGGGGCGCTACCGCAGGCCCTTCCTCCACCTGGGCAGGGACACCACCGAGAGCGCCTGCCGCGCGCTCGGGCTGCTCTTCTGGGACGACCCGCACAACGCCGATCCCCGCTACACCAGGGTGAAGGTGCGAACCAGGGTCATGCCGATGCTGGAGGCCGAACTCGGCCCAGGCGTCGCCCAGGCGCTCGCGAGGACCGCGGATCTGGCGCGGGAGGACTCCGACGCCCTCGACGAGTGGGCCGCGAGAGCCTTCGCCGATTGCGCTCTAAGCGATATCGAGGGGGGCGTGGCGCTGGCCGTACCGGGGCTCGAGGGCCTCCCCGACGCCGTCAGGCGGCGGGTGTTGCGGCGGGCGGCGATCGCGGCGGGGGCACCCGCCGGCGCGCTGTCGGCGGGCCACGTGCTGGCAGCGGATCGGCTGATCACGGCATGGCGGGGGCAGGGAAGGGCCGACCTACCCGGGGGAGTTGGCGTGGTTCGGCGGTATGGCACCCTTGTGTTCGCCCCCGCGCAAGAGAACCAAGCGTAAGGACACCCAGGTGGACGCAGCCGACATGGGCAAGGACCTCGAGAAGGTCCTCATCTCCGAAGACGAGCTCCAGGCGAAGATCAAGGAGCTGGCCGCTCAGATCGACGCAGACTACTCAGGCAAGGACCTGCTGCTCGTCGGCGTGCTCAAGGGCGCGGTGATGGTGGTGGCCGACCTGGCCAGGGCCCTTCACCTGGCCGTCGAGACCGACTGGATGGCGGTCTCCTCCTACGGCGCGGGCACCAAGTCCTCGGGCGTCGTGCGGATTCTGAAGGACCTCGACACCGACATCACCAACCGCCACGTGCTGATCGTCGAGGACATCATCGACTCGGGCCTCACGCTGAGCTGGCTGCTCGACAACCTGAAGTCGCGCAACCCCGCCTCGCTTGAGATCTGCGCCGCGCTGCGCAAACCCGACGCCATCAAGGTGCCGATCGAGGTGAAGTACGTCGGTTTCGACATCCCCAACGAGTTCGTGATCGGCTACGGGCTCGACTACGCGGAGCGTTACCGCAACCTTCCCTTCATCGGCACCCTGGCCCCCCACGTCTACGGCGGCTCATAGACCTGGAATGGCCGGGAACATCGAGTGACCTGACGTACGTTGGTAGGGCAAAGGCCGGAGGAGCGGGCAGTGACCCTGCGCCTCCCCCGGTGTACCTTCTGACACGCAGGGGGTGACCCAGTGTCGCCCTCGGGTAGTCAGAAGGAGCGGTGACGGATGCCGCAGCCCCGGGTCATACCGGGGTTCCAGGCCTTGGTCAGGAAGGGACGGGCCCGCAGGGGTTCCGCATCGGATGGATCTCAAGCGATTTACACGTGGGCCACTGCTGTGGATCCTGGGCATCGTCGTGCTGCTCCTGCTTGTCACCACAATGTGGAGCGGCGAGGGCAACTTCAAGACCGCCGACACGTCCATGGTGCTCAAGCAGATCCGCGACGGCAACGTATCCAACGCCAAGCTCGTGGACAAGGACCAGCAGCGCATCGAGCTCACGCTCAACAGCCCGGTCAGGATTGGCGAGACCTCCACCGACCGCATCCAGTCGAACTGGGTGACCGGTCAGGGTGTGCAGCTCGTCGACGAGCTGCAGAAGCAGGACGCCGCAGGAAAGCTCAAGGGTGGCTTCACCGTCGAGGTGCCGCAGGAGAACTTCCTGCTCGGCCTGCTCGTCAGCTTCCTGCCGATCGTCATCATCGTGCTGATCTTCCTGTTCATCATGAACCAGATGCAGGGCGGCGGCAGCCGGGTGATGCAGTTCGGCAAGTCCAAGGCCAAGCTGATCAGCAAGGACACCCCCAAGACCACCTTCGCCGACGTCGCGGGCGCGGACGAGGCCATCGAGGAGCTCCAGGAGATCAAGGAGTTCCTGCAGGCCCCGGCCAAGTTCCAGGCGATCGGCGCCAAGATCCCCAAGGGCGTGCTGCTCTACGGCCCGCCCGGCACCGGCAAGACCCTGCTCGCCCGCGCGGTCGCGGGTGAGGCGGGCGTGCCGTTCTACTCCATCTCGGGCTCCGACTTCGTCGAGATGTTCGTGGGTGTCGGCGCCAGCCGCGTGCGCGACCTGTTCGAGCAGGCCAAGGCGAACGCCCCGGCGATCATCTTCATCGACGAGATCGACGCCGTCGGCCGCCACCGTGGCGCCGGCCTCGGCGGCGGTCACGACGAGCGCGAGCAGACGCTGAACCAGCTGCTCGTCGAGATGGACGGCTTCGACGTCAAGGGCGGCGTGATCCTCATCGCCGCGACGAACAGGCCCGACATCCTCGACCCCGCGCTGCTGCGTCCCGGCCGGTTCGACCGTCAGGTCACCGTCGACAGGCCCGACCTCGAGGGCCGTAAGGGCATCCTCAAGGTCCACGGCCGCGGCAAGCCGTTCTCGCCGGACGTCGAGCTCGACGTCATCGCGCGCCGTACGCCGGGCTTCACCGGCGCCGACCTGGCCAACGTGATCAACGAGGCCGCGCTGCTCACCGCACGCGCCGACCAGAAGCTGATCACGATGGAGATCCTCGAGGAGTCGATCGACCGCGTCATGGCGGGCCCGGAGCGCAAGACCCGGGTCATGTCCGACAAGGAGAAGAAGATGATCGCCTACCACGAGGGCGGTCACGCGCTCGTGGCGCACGCGTTGCCGAACAGCGACCCCGTGCACAAGATCACGATCCTCTCCCGTGGGCGCGCGCTCGGCTACACCATGACCCTGCCGATGGAGGACAAGTTCCTCGCCACGCGGTCGGAGATGATGGACCAGCTCGCGATGCTGCTCGGCGGCCGCGCGGCGGAGGAGCTCGTCTTCCACGAGCCCACCACCGGCGCCTCCAACGACATCGAGAAGGCCACCGCCGTCGCCCGCCGCATGGTCACCGAGTACGGCATGAGCGAGCAGCTCGGCGCCCGCAAGTTCGGCACCGGCAACGCCGAGGTCTTCCTCGGCCGCGAGATGGGCCACGAGCGCGACTACTCCGAGAAGATCGCCTCCACGATCGACGAGGAAGTCCGCCGGATGATCGAGACGGCGCACGACCAGGCGTGGGACATCCTGGTCGAGTACCGCGACGTCCTCGACAACCTGGTGCTCGAGCTCATGGAGAAGGAGACCCTCTCCCGCCAGCAGGTGGTGGAGATCTTCTCCTCGGTGGTCGTCAGGGAGCACCGCCCCTCCTACGCGGGCTACGGCAAGCGGCTCCCCTCGGACCGCCCGCCGGTTCTCACCCCGAAGGAGCAGTCCGGCAACGGCGCTCTGATCCCGGGGCACGCCGACAACGCACTTCCCTCCGGCGAGGGTGCGTGAAACCGCGCGACGTCGACCACGCTCGGATCGAGAAGGCCGTCAGGGAGATCCTCTACGCGATCGGCGAGGATCCTGACCGTGACGGCCTGATCGACACTCCTGGCCGGGTGGCCAGGGCGTACGCCGAGCAGTTCTCGGGGCTCAACCAGAGCCCCGAGGACGTGCTGAACAAGGTGTTCGACGTCGACCACGACGAGATGATCCTCGTGCGGGACATCGAGGTCTACTCGACGTGCGAGCACCACCTGGTCCCCTTCTTCGGGATGGCGCACGTCGGCTACATCCCGAACGACAAGGGCCAGGTCACGGGCCTGTCCAAGCTGGCGCGCCTGGTGGACGTCTTCGCCAGGCGCCCGCAGGTGCAGGAGCGGATGACCTCGCAGATCGCCGACGCGCTGATGCGCATCCTGGAGCCGCGCGGGGCCATCGTGGTCCTGGAGTGCGAGCACCTGTGCATGACCATGCGCGGGGTGCGCAAGCCGGGTGCGAAGACGCTCACCTCCGCGGTCCGCGGTGACTTCCGCAGCAGCGACAAGACCAGGGCCGAGGCGATGGCCCTCATCATCGGCCGCTGATCGGTCCGTTCCTCTGTACGGCACACAGGCCCCACGCCACCCACGGCGTGGGGCCTGTGTTCGTCGGGGGGCCGCTGTGCCGTACAGGATCGTTATCCACTACCCGACACCCCCTGGGGAGGCGACGCGAGTGATGCACCTAGGCTTGGGGATATGAAGATGGGGCTGCCACGTGAGGAGCGCTGCCTCGTCATGGGCGTGGTCAACGTGACCCCCGACTCCTTCTCCGACGGCGGCCTGTGGTTCGACGAGAGCGCCGCCGTCCGCCACGGCCTCGAGCTGGTCCAGGAGGGCGCCGACCTGGTCGACGTCGGCGGCGAGTCCACCAGGCCTGGCGCCGCGAGGGTGCCGCTGGAGGAGGAGCTGGCCAGGGTCGTGCCGGTGATCCGCGCCCTGAGCGGCGAGGGTGTACGGGTGAGCGTCGACACGATGCGGGCCGAGGTCGCGAAGGCCGCGGTCGAGGCGGGCGCCGAGCTGGTCAACGACGTGAGCGGCGGTCTGGCCGACCCCGAGATGCCGAGGGTGGTCGCCGACACGGGCGTGCCGTACGTCGTCATGCACTGGCGCGGTCACAGCCACGACATGGACAGCAGGGCGGTCTACTCCGACGTTGTCACCGAGGTGCGTGAGGAGCTGGCCAAGCGGGTCGACCTGGTGCTGGCGGAGGGCGTCTCCGAGAGCCAGATCGTCCTCGACCCCGGCCTGGGTTTCGCCAAGAACGCCGAGCACAACTGGGCGCTGCTCAACGGCATCGAGGAGTTGAACGAGCTGGGTTATCCGCTGCTGATCGGGGCTTCGCGCAAGAGGTTCCTCGGTCGCCTGCTGGCCGATTCCGACGGGACTCCCCGCCCGTTCAGCCGCAGCGACCACGCCACCACCGCGGTCACCGCGCTGGCCGCCCACGCGGGCGCGTGGTGCGTGCGGGTGCACGAGGTGGGCCCCAACGCCGATGCCGTCCGTGTGGCGGCCGCCTGGAAGCGAGGAGGCGGCCGATGAGCGTCGACACCGCTGCGATCGAGACGATCAACCAGTCCTTCTACACCGCCATAGAGGACGCCGATCTCGACAAGATGACCGAGATCTGGGCCGAGGACACCACCGACGGCCAGGTGAGCTGCGTGCACCCCGGCTGGACGATGCTGGCGGGCAGGGGCGAGGTGCTGCGCTCATGGGCGCTCATCATGGCCAACACGACCTACATCCAGTTCGTGCTCACCGACGTGCGCACCACCGTGCTCGGCGATCTCGCCGTGCTCACCTGCGTGGAGAACATCCTCACCGCGGGTGAGGAGGGCGAGGCCAGCTTCGCCGCGGGCAAGGTGGTGGCCAGCAACGTCTACGTCAGGTCGGCTCAGGGCTGGCGGCTGTGGATGCACCACGGCTCACCCGTGCTCCAGAGCGACGATGACGAGGAGGAGGAAGGCGATCTTGACGGCTGATCGGATCACCCTCAAGGGGTTGCGCTTCAGGGGCCGTCACGGCGTCCTGCCCGCCGAACGCGAGCTGGGCCAGGAGTTCGTGATCGACGTCACCCTGTTCCTCGACACCAGGCCCGCCGCCGGCAGCGACGAGGTCACCCGGACGGTGCACTACGGCGAGCTGGCTCTCGACCTGGCCAAGGTCGTCGAGGGCGAGCCCGTCAACCTGATCGAGACGCTCGCCGAGCGCCTGGCGGAGGTCTGCCTGGCCAGTGAGCTGGTCCAGACGGCGGAGGTCACCGTGCACAAACCGGCGGCGCCGATCCCGCTCGCCTTCGACGACGTGGCCGTCACCATCCTGCGGAGCCGGTCATGAGAGTCGTCCTCGCTCTCGGCAGCAACCTCGAGCCGCGCTTCGAGACGCTCCAGGGCGCCCTCGACTCCCTCTTCGACGCGCCGGGGCTGCGGTTCGTCGCCGTGTCTCCGGTCTACGAGACCGACCCGGTGGGCGGCCCCGACGGGCAGAAGCCGTATCTCAACGCCGTGGTCGTCGCCGAGTCCAAGCTCAGCCCCGAGACCCTGCTCGACCGCGCGCAGAGCGTCGAGAACGCCTTCGGCAGGGTCAGGGCCGAACGCTGGGGGCCGCGCACCCTCGACGTCGATGTGATCGTCGCCGGAGACATCATCTCCGACGACCCCGCGCTGACGCTGCCGCATCCTCGCGCCCATGAGCGGGCCTTCGTGCTGGTCCCGTGGTCCAAGGCCGACCCTGACGCGGTGCTGCCCGGCCGCGGCCCCGTCGCCGACCTGCTGGCCGGGCTCGACAGGAGCGGCGTACGGCTGCGCGAAGACCTCAAGCTGCAGGGGCCGGATTGAAGCCCACCCGCCCGGCCGTCCTGGCCGGCATTCTCGTTGTCGTAGCCCTGCTGGCCTGGCTGATCGTCAGGCAGATCTACTCCGAGCTCCCCCGGTTGCCGTGGACGGCGATCCCCACGGTGCTGCTGCTGGCGATCGGTGAGGCCTACAGCGGCTGGATGACGCGTGCGCGCATCGCCCGCAAGCCGGACACGAAGCCCGTCGAGCCGCTCGCCGTCGCCCGCCTGGCGGCGCTGGCGAAGGCCTCGGCCTATGTGGGCGCGGTCTTCGCCGGCCTGTTCGCGGGGTTCACGCTGACCACGGTGCAACTGCTGACCAGCGAGTCGCCCGGCCAGGAGTTCTTCGTGGCGACGGGCTCGTTCCTGGCGTTCGTGGTGCTGATCTGCGCGGCCCTCTACCTCGAGAACTCCTGCAGGGTGCCCAAGAAGCCCGACGACGAACGTCAGGACTTCTGATAGCGCCTAGGTGGGCGCCGGTGTGCGATCCACCCGTTTTCTGCGGGAGAAGAGGTAGATGACCGGAAGGGTGCACAGCAGCGGGCCCAGGATGGCGAAGGGGCGTTCCAGCCACCACATCAGGTTGGGTCGGGGATCGGCTGAGGGGAAGCCGAACAGACCCCACCACAGGCCCAGGGCGATCGCCATCCCCGTGGTGTGGAAGAGGAACAGCGGCAGCGCGAAACGGTTGATGGTCTCGTTGACGCGCTTCCAGCGGGGCCCTTCGAGCACCCGCTCCATGGTCGGCCGCAGTACCTCGACCAGGCCGATCTGGAAGATGAGCAGGCAGACGATGACGAAGGTGGGCGGCGCCATGTTCGACAGCTTGTCGCCCGGCACGCCGACCATCGAGCCCGGGTACAGGCCCGAGTAGACCAGCCCGAACAGGCCGAACAGCCCCGTCCAGAGGATGGCCACGTCGTAGCGGCGGGGCAGGACGACCACGCGCTCGTAGAAGAAGCCCGCCTGGTGGGCCAGGCCCCAGACGAGGATCATGTTGAGCCAGCCGACCCAGTCGACGCCGTAGCGCAGCCTGATGACGTCGACGACCAGCGCGGCGCCGCCCAGCCAGATGAGCGCGAGCACGTCGTAGCGGCGGTGCAGCCACAGCGCCACGGGCAGGAGCGCGATCAGCACCAGGTAGACGATGAGGAACCACAGGGGACTGAGCACGAGCAGCACCACGCGCCACATCCAGGGGATGTCGAACAGCATGGTCACGACGGCGCCGATGCCCATCCAGATGCCCGTCAGCGTCAGGCCGGGGATGGCCAGCGCCTTGATGCGCCGCCACACGAAGGCCCCGATGCCGGTGCCGCGTTCGCACGCCCTGTTCCACGACAGCAGGTGGACGTAGCCGCCGACGTAGAAGAACAGCGGCAGCACCTGGAAGAGCCAGGTGAGGATCCACAGCCCTGAGGTGAAGCCCAGCGGACTGGTGGGGGAGGGCCCTTCGGGCGACCACCGGAGGATGGTGAACGCCCAGTGCCACACCACGACGGTGATCAGGCTGAGCGCGCGCAGCCAGTCGACGTATTTGTCCCTCACTTGTCGATGTCACCCACCACGAAGAACATCGAGCCGAGGATCGCGACCATGTCGGCGACCAGGTGGCCAGGCAGCATCTCGCGCAGCACCTGCACGTTGCTGTAGGAGGCCGAGCGCAGCTTCATCCGCCACGGTGTCTTGTCGCCCCTGGAGACCAGGTAGTAGCCGTTGATGCCCAGCGGGTTCTCCGTCCAGGCGTAGGTGTGGCCCTCCGGAACCTTCAGCACCTTGGGCAGGCGCTGGTTGATCGGGCCAGGGGGCAGCGAGCGCAGCCGCTCGACGCAGGCGTCGGCCAGGTCGAGGGAGACCTTGAGCTGTTCGAGCAGCACCTCGAAGCGGGCGTGGCAGTCGCTGGCGGTCCTGGTGACGACCTTGACGGGCAGCTCCTCGTAGGCCAGGTACGGCTGGTCGCGCCGCAGGTCGAGGTCGACCCCCGACGCCCTGGCGATCGGGCCGCTCACGCCGTACTGCATGATCGTTTCGCGGTCGAGGACGCCGACGCCACGGGTGCGGGCCAGGAAGATCTCGTTGCCGAGAATGAGGTTCTCGATGTCGGGCACCTTGGCCCTGGTGGCGGAGACGGTGGCGCTGACACGGTCGAGCCAGCCCGCGGGCAACTCCTCCTTGAGCCCGCCGACGCGGTTGAACATGTAGTGCATCCGTCCGCCGGAGATCTCCTCCATGACGGCCTGGATGCGCTCGCGCTCGTTGAAGGCGTAGAAGATCGGAGTGATCGCGCCCAGCTCGAGCGGGTAGGAGCCGAGGAACATCAGGTGCGACAGGGCCCTGTTGAGCTCGGCGAGCAGCGTGCGCGTCCACACCGCCCTGGCGGGCACCTCCATGCCGAGCATCCGCTCGGCGGCGATCACCACGCCGAGCTCGTTGGCGAAGCCCGACAGCCAGTCGTGCCTGTTGGCCAGCATGATGATCTGGCGGTAGTCGCGGACCTCGAACAGCTTCTCCGCGCCCCTGTGCATGTAGCCGATGATCGGCTCGGCGGTGGCGATGCGCTCGCCGTCGAGCGTCAGGCGAAGTCGCAGGACACCGTGCGTCGAGGGGTGCTGCGGCCCGATGTTGAGGATCATGTCCTCCGTGGCCAGCTCCTTGGCGCCTGCCCCGATTCCGACCACGCGTTCTTCCATAACCGCCATGCTGCCACTGGCGGTGAGGGTGATCCAGTCAAGGAATGGTCTGTTTGCGCATTTCCGCTGGTGAGCCAGGGGAGATAGAAGGGCATGAAAAGAGTCTTGTTCGATCTGGCGGCGTTGGTGACACGGGTGGCGATCGGTCTCGTCTTCGTCTCGCACGGCTGGCAGAAGTGGCAGACCGGCATCGACTCCGTCACGCAGATGTTCACCAAGATGGGGGTGCCGCAACCGGGGCTGGCCGCGGGCTTCACGATGACGGCCGAGCTGGTGGGCGGAGCCCTGCTGATCATCGGCCTGTTCGTGCCGGTCGCTGCGCTGGCCCTGGTGGCGGCGATGGCGGGGGCGTTCCTGTTCGTTCACGCGCCCAACGGGGTCTTCGTCGGCGACGGAGGCTGGGAGCTGGTCGGCGCCCTTGGTGCCGCGTGCCTGGTGCTCGCCGCGGTGGGCGGAGGGCGCTTCGGCGTCGACGGCATCCGCAAGGCCGCTCTCGCCAGACGGGCCCAGCGCAGGGCCGAGGCCAACGCCGCGGCCCGCGCGCCCATCGACGTGGACGGCGTGTCGCACCACCGCGAGCTGTCGAGCCCCTAGCGCCGCGCGGCCAGGTCGCGTAGCGCGCCGATGAGGCGGTCGATGTGCTCCTCGTTGCTGCCGATGCCGATGGAGGCCCTGACGGCCGAGGTCGTGCCGTCCTCGCAGCCACCGTCGTGCTCGGTGGCCCCGAGCAGGTGGCGGACGAAGGGGTGCGCGCAGAACTTGCCGTCACGCACGCCGATGCCGTACTCGCCGGAGAGCGCTTCGGCGACCTCGCGCGCGGTGTAGCCGTCGACGACGAACGACACGATGCCGACCCTGGGGTGGTCGGGGCCCCACAGCGACAGCTCGTGCACGCCCTCGATCGCGGCCAGGCCCTCGCGCAGCCTGGAGACGAGCCGCTCCTCCTCGCGGACCAGCGCGGTCCAGCCGGTGGCGGTGAGCGCGTCGCACGCGGCGGCCAGCGCGATGGCGCCGAGCACGTTCGGGGTTCCCGCCTCGTGCCTGGGCTCGGGGTCCTCGTGCCACTCGACGGCGTCGGCGACCGCCTTCACCGCGCCGCCGCCCTTGAGGTACGGCTCGCCCTCGGACAGCCAGTCCCGCCGTCCGACCAGCACGCCCGCGCCGAAGGGAGCGTAGAGCTTGTGACCGGAGAAGGCCACGTAGTCGAGGTCCAGCGCGGTCAGGTTGAGTCTGCGGTGCGGGACCAGCTGGGCCGCGTCGACCAGGATGCGGGCGCCGTGCCTGTGCGCGATGTGCGCGAGCGCGGCGATCGGCCACAGCTCGCCCGTCACGTTGGAGGCGGCGGTGACCACGAGCAGCTTGGGACCCTCGATCGCGGCGAGGGCCTCGTCGGCCTGCCGTACGGCCTCGCCGGGGAAGGCGGGCGGCGCCAGCCGTACGGCCTGCGGCCAGGGAAGGAGGGAGGCGTGGTGCTCGGTGTCGAAGACCACGGCGGTCGTGCCCTCGGGCAGGCACCTGGCCAGCAGGTTCGTGGCGTCGGTCGTGTTGCGGGTGAAGATGACCGCGTCGTCGGTGCGGGCGCCGACGAAGGCGCGCACGGTGTGGCGCGCCTGCTCGTAGCGGGCGGTGGTGAGCTGGGAGGCGTAGCCCGCGCCGCGGTGCACGCTGGAGTAGGCCGGGAGCGCGGCGGCGACGGCCGCGCTGACCGGCTCGAGACACGGGGCGCTGGCGGCGTAGTCGAGGTTGGCATAGGAGACCAGACGGCCGCCCTTGACGGGAACCTCGAGGTCCTCGCCGAGCACCTTGACCTGAACGGGGTGGGAGATCGTCGCTACGGACATGGCACAGCCCTCCTGGGGTCACCGGACCCCCGGCTGTGGCACCTCGGAGCCCGCGCTTGCCCGCCACACCTCGTGACGGACCAGGTCTTCACCCGGGGCACCCCGCCGCGGACGCGAGGGTTGCCGGCCAGCAAGCCGGGGCTAAGCGCTGGCACTCATGACCTACGCCGGAACTATAACCGACACGTGACCCCATTCCGCAAGCCCGCGCCATCGAGGGCCGGTCGGCGGGCCGGGGTGTTCGGAGAGGCCACGAACTTTTGCCGTGATCGGCTCGTTGGGGTTGGGGACGACTAACCAAGGAGGTATGTGATGTTGGACTGGGTGGCAGACCCTCAGATCTGGATCGGGTTCTTCACCCTGGTCGCCCTCGAGATCGTGCTGGGCATAGACAACATCATCTTCATCTCGATCCTGGCGGGCAAGCTCCCGCCCGAACAGCGTGACAGGGCAAGGGTGATCGGTCTCGGCGCCGCCCTCGTCACCAGGCTCCTGCTCCTGCTCGCCCTGGCATGGGTGGTCCGGCTGACCGAACCGCTCTTCGAGGTCCTGGGTCAGGAGATCTCGGGCCGAGATCTGATCCTCATCCTTGGCGGCCTGTTCCTGCTGGCCAAGAGCGTGCTGGAGATCGGCGAGAGCATGGAGCTGAAGGGCCAGGACGGCAAGGAGCGCAAGGCCACCTCCTTCACCTCGGTGATCCTGCAGATCATGGTGCTCGACATCGTGTTCTCGCTCGACTCGGTCATCACCGCGGTCGGCATGGTCGACGAGCTCGGCGTCATGGTCGCCGCGGTCATCGTCGCCGTGCTGGTCATGCTGTTCGCGTCGGGGCCGATCAGCAGGTTCGTCGACAAGCACCCGAGCATCAAGATGCTCGCGCTGTCGTTCCTGGTGCTGATCGGGGTGGTGCTCCTGGCCGAGGGCTTCGACCAGCACATCCCGAAGGGCTACATCTACTTCGCGATGGCCTTCTCGGTGGTCGTGGAGCTGCTCAACATCAGGATGCGGAGCAGGCACGCGAAGGCGGAATCTAGTATGAACTAGTGCGCTTTGATCCTTGGAATCCGGATTTCGTGGCCTCGCCGTACGCGGTTTATGACGAGCTGAGGCGCGAGGCGCCGGTCAGCTTCTTCGAGCCCACGGGTCAGTGGCTGATCGCCAGGCACGCCGACGTCAACGCGCTGCTGCGCGACCGCAGGCTCGGCAGGTCCTACCTGCACCTGGCCACGCACGAGGAGTTCGGGCGCGAGCCCGAGCCGGACTTCCAGGAGCCCTTCTGGCGGGTGATCAGGGCGGGCATGCTCGACGTCGAGCCGCCCGTCCACACCCGCCTGCGCCGCCTGGTCTCCAAGGCGTTCACCCCCCGCATGGTCGAGTCGATGCGCCCGAGGGTCCGCGCGATCGTCGAGGGCCTTGTCGACGACTTCGTCGAGAAGGGCGGCGGCGACCTCATCGCGGAGGTGGCCGAGCCGCTGCCCGTCACCGTCATCGCCGAGATGCTCGGCGTGCCCGACGCCGACAGGCACCTGCTGCGCCCGTGGTCGGCCGACATCTGCGGCATGTACGAGCTGAACCCCTCGCAGGAGGCCCAGCACACCGCCGTCAGGGCCGCGTCGGAGTTCTCCGACTACCTCAAGGGCCTGGCCCGCGCCCGCAGGGCCGCTCCGGGCGAGGACCTCATCAGCGCGCTCGCCCAGATCGAGGAGCTGACCGAGGACGAGCTGGTCGGCACCTGCGTGCTGCTGCTCAACGCCGGTCACGAGGCGACCGTGAACGTCACGGGCAACGGCTGGTGGTCGCTGTTCCGCAACCCCTCCGAGCTCGTACGGCTGCGCGAGGACCTCTCGCTGCTGCCCACGGCCGTCGAGGAGCTGATGCGCTACGACACCCCGCTGCAGATGTTCGAGCGCTGGGTGCTCGAGGACATCGAGGTCGGCGGGGTGTCCATCCCGAAGGGCGTGGAGATCGCCCTGCTGTTCGGCTCGGCCAACCGCGATCCCGAGGTCTTCGACCGCCCCGACACGCTCGACGTCGGCAGGGCGGACAACCCGCACATCTCCTTCGGCGCGGGCATCCACTTCTGCCTGGGCGCGCCGCTGGCCAGGATCGAGCTGGTGGAGTCGTTCGGCGCCCTCCTGAGGAGGGCGCCGGACATCGCCCTCGTCGAGGAGCCCGAGTGGAACCCCGGCTACATCATTCGAGGGCTTCGTTCGCTCGACGTCTCCTGCGGGTGAGTGGGCGCCGCCCATCCCGGGTCGCCTCGGCTTCACCGCGCTGACCACGCCCACGCCGCAGGGGTCGTCTCACGCGGGTGGCGAAGGAGGCCGCGTGAGTCGCGTGAGTATCGGCTCGACCAGCTTGGCGGCGAGAGGGCCGAAGGCCGCGAGGATCAGCACGTAGGTGGCGGCGAGAGGGCCGAGATCGGGGTGCGCCCCCGCTGCCACGGCCAGGCCGGCGATGACGATGTTGAACTCGCCGCGTGGAACCAGCGCGATGCCGGCACGCATGCGGCCCGCCCTGGCGATGCCGGCCCTGCGTGCCGCGTAGGAGCCCGTCAGGAGCTTGGTGACGATGCTGACCAGCGCGAGCAGGAGCGCGAGCAGCGCCACGGGCGGGATCTTCCCTGGATCGGTCTGCAGGCCGAAGAAGACGAAGAAGACCGCGGCGAACAGGTCGCGCAGCGGCATCAGCAGCGCCCGCGCCTCGTGTGCCAGCTCGCCCGACAGCGCGATGCCGACCAGGAAGGCGCCCACCGCCGCCGACACCTGCAGCTCCTGGGCGATGCCCGCCACCAGCAGCGCCAGGCCGAGCACCTTCAGCAGCAGCACCTCGTTGTTCGGGCTGGAGACGAACGCCTCGATGAACCTGCCGAAGCGCAGCGCGATCACCAGGACGATGGTCACCGTGCCGAGGGCGATGCCCAGCGAGATCGCGCCCGTCACCAGCGAGACGCCTGCCAGCATGGCGGTCAGCAGCGGCAGGTAGACGGCCATCGCGAGGTCCTCGAAGACGAGGAGCGACAGCACCACGGGTGTCTCGCGGTTACCGATCCACCCGAGATCGGACAGCACCTTCGCGGTGATGCCCGAGGAGGTGGCGTAGGTGACGCCCGCCATGGCGACGGCCGCGACCGGGCCCCAGCCCAGCAGCAGCGCGGCTATCGCGCCCGGCGCCGCGTTGAGGACGATGTCGACCAGGCCCGCCCTGGCGTTGCTGCGCAGGCTGGAGACCAGCTCGCCGGCGTTGTACTCGAGCCCGAGCGTGAGAAGCAGGAGCACGACGCCGATCTCGGCGCCGACGGCGATGAAGTCCTCGCTGGTGGCGAGGGGAAGGATGCCGCCCTGCCCGAAGGCGAGGCCGGCCAGGAGGTAGAGGGGGATGGCGGAGATTCCCGCTCGCAGCGCCAGCGCGCCGAGCACGCCGAGAGCGAGGATGATGCCGCCGAGTTCGAGGAAGACAATCGCGGTGTCGTGCACTTACCCGTCCGTGAGAATGTCGGCGACCGCTCGGGTCGTCTCGTCGTCGCCGACGACGACCACGACGTCTCCCGCGCTGAACCTGAAGTCGGGGGTCGGGCTCGCGTTGACCTGCGGACCACGCACGACGGCCACCACGGAGGCGCCGGTGCGGGTGCGGATGCGCGTGTCACCCAATGTCCTGCCGTCGTACGGCGAGCCGGGCAGGACGGGGAGCTGGATGCTCACCAGCCCCTCGATCTCGCTGTGGAGGGCGTTGAGCCGCTGGACGATGCGCGGCGCGCCGAGCAGTTCGACCAGCGCGTCGGCCTCTTCGTCGTTGAGCTGTATGGCTTCACACGCCCTGTCGGGATCCGACCGGTCGTAGATGATCAGGTCCCGCCGTCCCGAGCGGTGCGAGACGACGGCGACGCGGCGACCCGAGTGGGTCGTGAACTCGTGTTTGAGTCCGATGCCTGGCAGCGAGGTCTGTTCGATCTCCACATGGTTAACGTATCTGGCTAAGCCATCCGAATGCGCCCAGGCCCTCGCCGTCGATGAGCTCGGCCTCCTGCGAGGCGCGCGCCAGAGCTCTCAGATAGCCGGACGGATCGGTGCGCGCCAGGTCGAGCGAGGGCCTCGTTCCCGTGATGCCGAGAGAGCGCAGCATGTCGCGCTGTGTGGACAACGTTGTGGATATCGCACCGGCTTGCTCGCCTGCCTCCGCACACGCGTCAAGTGCGACATGCGCGGTGATGTCGCAGGTCCCGTCGGGTATAGGCGCAACGACCGAACCATCCCTGTATCCGGTGAGCGTCCCTTGGGCGGGCCGGTTATCCACAGGGTGTGCATAATCAATGGCTATCGCCTGGCCTCTGGCGAGCCGCTCGACCACGCTCGCCCACGCCATGCAGCGCGACCTGCCCAGCTCGGCCCGCTGGCCCACTCTGCGCAGCGGCCACCACCGCTCCATCCAGAGCAGATCCTCCTGCTCCGGGGCGGGGCCCAGCCGCTCGTCGCCGGTCTCGGTGTCGACCAGCACCAGGCGCGGCCCTTCAGGGGTCTGCTCGGCCACGTCGAACGGTATGTTGTCCAGCCACTCGTTGGCGATCACCAGGCCGGTGATCGCCTTGGGTGCGGCAGGGCTCCAGGCGACGCGCTCGGGCAGCCCGGCGGGGCGGGAGGACAGGTCGACGGCGGTGACCCGCAGCCGGTCGCGCAGGCCGGGTCCGGCGAGATCGAGCACGAGGGCCGAGAGCGCTCCGTCGCCCGCGCCGATGTCGACGAAGTCGAGCGGTTCGGGCCTGCCGAGCTTCTCGTCGAGGGAGAGCAGGACCTTCGTGACCGCCTCGGCGAAGACCGGGGAGGCCACCACCGAGGTGCGGAAGTGCCCTGAAGGGCGTTCGCGCAGGTAGAACCCGTTGTCCCCGTAAAGCGCCCGCTCCATCGCCGCCCGCCAGGTGAGCCACATGACACGGACTATCTCATGAGGCTCCCTTGGCACGCCAAGTGACGGGATGACTACGTACTGTCTATGTTTTGCGCTACCGTTACGGACCGTCACCGGGTGATCGCCCCGGCCCTACCCCCAGTGGGCGCGGTCCGGTCCCCGGCGCAAGCACCCCGGACAGCGGCCTTCGGCCGCGCAACGAGAGGAGACCCTCATGCTGAAGAAGTCTGTCGTCGTCGCCGGCGTCATGGCCATGATGGCGCTCGGCGCCCCCGCCGCCCACGCGGACAACGTCACCAGTGGCAGGAACGGTGTGCTCTCCGGCAACCAGATCTTCGCGCCGATCTCGATTCCCGTGAACGTGTGCGGCAACGCCATCGCGGTGATCGGCGCGGCCGTGGCCGGCTGCAAGGGCGGCGCCTCGGTGGACGTCCACCAGCACTGACGCGCTTGATGCGCGCCCGCTGGCGACGGAGCCTGCGGGCGCGCACCGGACACACCTTGGCCGGCCCGTCGGCGGTGGGTCGGCCTCCTCATTACAGGGCGGGCGTCGGGTCACAAAGGCTCGGCGCCCGCTTCTGGCAGGGGTGCACCTTTTATGTCCCCTTGCCCGGCTTTGTGGCATCTCAACATGCGGCAAAAGAGCCATGACCCGGGCCGTGAACCAGCGGCAGTTACCCTGTTCAACAGTGTCGTTGACAGGGGGGCAGTACGTCATGGACGCAGGAGATCGCCCGGGTCGGCTGGCCGTCGGCGTGCTGGGCGCGGGCAAGGTCGGCTCGGTCCTCGGCGCCGCGCTCGCTCAGGCCGGCCACAGGGTCGTGGCCGCGAGCGGCGTCTCCGACACCTCCCAGCGCTGGGCCGCGGAGCGCCTCGGCGTGCGGACGCGCAACCCCGAGGAGGTCGTCGGCGCCGCCGAGCTGATCCTGCTCACCGTCTCCGACGACGCGCTGCCCGGACTGGTCGCCGGTCTCGCCTCCACGGGGGCCGACCTGCGCGGCAAGCTGCTCGTCCACACCAGCGGCGCGTACGGCCTGGGCGTCCTCGACCCCGCCGCCCAGAAGGGCGCCCTCCCGCTCGCCCTCCACCCGGTCATGACGTTCACCGGCAGGGACGACGACCTCAACAGGATCACCGGCATCTCCTTCGGCGTCACCTCGCCCGAGCCGCTGCGGCCCATCGCCGAGGCGCTCGTCATCGAGATGGGCGGCGAGCCCGTCTGGATCGCCGACGCCGACCGCGCCCTCTACCACGCGGCCCTGGCGGGGGCGGCCAACCACATGGTGACCCTGATCGCCGAGTCCTCGGAGCTGCTGGAGCGCATCGGCGTCGAGCATCCGGGCAGGATGCTGGGCCCGCTCCTGGGGGCCGCGCTCGACAACGTGCTCAGGCTGGGTATCTCGGGGCTCACCGGCCCTGTCGTCCGCGGCGACGCGACCACCGTGCGCAGGCACGTCGACGCGCTGATCCTGGCGGCGCCCGAGGCGGCCGACGCATACGTGGCACTCGCTAGGCTCACGGCGGACCGGGCGCTCGCCGCCGGGTTGCTCAAGCCCGAGGCGGCCGAGCGACTGCTCGACGCGCTCGGGGGGAACATTTGGACCTGATCGGGCCGGGACGTTCCGCCTGGACCTGATCAGTCTAGGAGGTCACCGATGGAACTGATCGTCGCGCACGACCGCGCAGGACTGGACAAGGCGCGCTCCTCGGGAAGCGTCGCTCTCGTCCCGACCATGGGCGCCCTGCACGAGGGACACCGCTCGCTCATCCGCATGGCGCGCGCCATGGGCGAACAGGTGGTCGTCAGCATCTTCGTCAACCCGCTGCAGTTCGGCCCCGACGAGGACTACGCCCGCTACCCCCGCACGCTCGCCGCCGATCTCGAGATCTGCGCGGAGGAGGGGGTGGACGTCGTCTTCGCCCCCTCGCCCGACGACATGTACCGGCCCGACCGCCAGGTGAGCGTCTCCGCGGGCGAGATGGGCACGATCGTCGAGGGCGCCGTCCGCCCCGGGCACTTCGACGGCATGCTGACCGTCGTGCTCAAGCTGTTCAACCTCGTCAGGCCGGACATCGCGGTGTTCGGCCAGAAGGACGCCCAGCAGCTGGCGCTGATCAGGCGGATGGTCGCCGACCTCGACCTGCCCATCGAGATCGTGGGCGCCCCCACCGTGCGCGAAGGCGACGGCCTGGCGCTGTCCAGCCGCAACAGGTACCTCACGTCCGACGACCGCCACGCCGCACTCGCCCTGTCGCGGGCCCTGCGCGCGGGAGCGGCCGAGAGGGAGCCCGCCGCGGTCAGGGCGGCCGCGCGCGAGGTGCTGGCCTCGTCCGCGCTCGAGGTGGACTACCTCGTGCTGGTCGATCCGGCCACGTTCGCCGAGGTCCCCGACTCCTACAGGGGTGAGGCGGTCCTCGCGGTGGCGGCCAAGGTCGGGTCCACCCGGCTGATCGACAATCTCCCGCTGACGTTCTAGGGCGGGGGCGGGAAGAGGGCACTGCGTCGGGGGCGTTATCGTCATGTTGACGAAAGCCTGTGAGGAGGCCCCCATGACTGCACCGGCGATCCCCATGAAACTCGCCCCCGCCCCAGGATGGACGGTCGAGGCCGATGTGGTCGTCGTCGGCTCAGGAGTGGCGGGCCTGACCGTCGCCCTGCGCTACGCCGAGCTCGAACCCGAGGCCAAGGTCCTGGTCGTGACCAAGGACGTGCTGTCGTCGGGCTCGACCAGGTGGGCGCAGGGCGGCATCGCGGCCGTCCTCGACCCCGCCGACTCACCCGCCGACCACCTCGAGGACACGCTGGTCGCGGGGGTGGGGCTGTGCGACGTGCGGGCCGTACGGACTCTGGTGACCGAGGGGCCTGGCGCGCTCAGGAACCTGATCGCGAGGGGCGCGAGGTTCGACACCGACGAGCGGGGCGAGCTCCAGCTCACCCGCGAGGGCGGCCACCACCGCGACCGCATCGTGCACGCGGGCGGCGACGCGACCGGCGCGGAGGTGCAGCGGGCGCTCATCGAGGCCGTGCTCGCGCACCGCACGATCGAGGTGGTCGAGCACGCGCTCGTGCTCGACCTGCTGAAGGACGCCCAGGGCAGGGCCCGAGGGGTGACGCTCCACGTGATGGGCGAGGGCGCGCGCGACGGCGTGGGCGCGGTGCGAGCCAGGGCGGTGGTGCTGGCCACGGGCGGCATGGGCCAGGTCTACGCCTCCACCACCAACCCCGTCGTCTCCACCGGCGACGGCGTGGCCCTGGCGCTGCGAGCGGGCGCGGTGGTGCGCGACCTGGAGTTCGTGCAGTTCCACCCGACCGTGCTCTGGCTGGGGGAGGAGTCGAAGGGGCAGCAGCCGCTGATCTCCGAGGCCGTGCGCGGCGAGGGCGCCTACCTCGTCGACGCCGAGGGCAACAGGTTCACCGACGAGCTGGCCCCTCGCGACGTGGTCGCCAAGGCGATCATGCGCCAGCCGGGCCAGGTCTACCTCGACGGCCGCCACTTCGGGCTCGACAAGTGGAAGTCACGCTTCCCGACCATCTACGCGATCTGCCAGGAGCACGGCATCGACCCCGCCTTCGACCTGGTGCCCGTCATGCCCGCCGCCCACTACGCCAGCGGCGGCGTCCGTACCGACCTGCGCGGACGCACCTCCATCGAGGGCCTGTACGCCTGCGGAGAGGTCGCCTGCACCGGCGTTCACGGCGCGAACAGGCTGGCCTCCAACTCGCTGCTCGAAGGGCTGGTCTTCGCCGAGCGCATCGCCGCCGACCTGCACGAGGCGCGGCACGCGCCGGGCGAGCCCGTCACGGACGACCTGGCTCCCAGCCTGATCGACCCGAGGGCGAGGAGCAGGATCCAGGCGCACATGAGCAGGGGCGCGGGCGTCCTGCGCAGCCGGAAGACGGTGGCAGAGACCGGCGCGGCGCTCAGGGACGCGAGGTGGACACCTGTCGCGGTCCAGCCCTGCGTGGAGTCGTGGGAGACCACGAACCTGCTCACCGTGGCCACCGTGCTGGTCGCCGCCGCCCACGCGCGGCTGGAGACCAGAGGGTCGCACTGGCGGGAGGACTTCCCCGACCGCGACGACGAGAACTGGCTCGGTCACCTCGACATCACGCTCACCAGGGAGGGGCTGCACATGACCTACACGCCGCACGACGAGATCGAGGGCCTCGACCCCGACGTGGTCGAGGAGGTCGTCACGCGCGCGCTCGCCGAGGACCTGCAGGAGGCGGGCGACGTCACCTCGCTCGCCACGATCCCCGAGGGCCAGCAGGCGGTCGCCGACGTGGTCGCCAGGGCCGGCGGCGTGGTCGCGGGGCTGGCCGCCGCCGAGGCCGTCTTCCGCAGGCTCGGCG
Organism: Nonomuraea recticatena; assembly: GCF_039533245.1. Classification (NCBI taxonomy): domain Bacteria; kingdom Bacillati; phylum Actinomycetota; class Actinomycetes; order Streptosporangiales; family Streptosporangiaceae; genus Nonomuraea; species Nonomuraea recticatena. The sequence goes on from NZ_BAAATE010000009.1 coordinate 108,547, forward strand.
TGACCACGATCGACAAGCGGGCCAAGGACGGCGAGCGGGTCAAGGCCGGCGACGTGCTCATGACGGTCTCAGGATCCACCAGGAGCCTGCTCACGGCCGAACGCACCGCCCTGAACCTGCTCACCCACCTGTCGGGCATCGCGACGCTGACCGCCAGGTGGGTCGAGGCGGTCGAGGGGACGGGGACCAGGGTCCGCGACAGCCGTAAGACGCTCCCTGGGCTGCGGGCGCTGGAGAAGTACGCGGTCAGGGCGGGGGGCGGGGTCAACCACCGCATGTCGCTGTCGGACGCCGCGCTCATCAAGGACAACCACGTCGTCGCCGCTGGAGGGGTCGCCGAGGCTTTCCGTAAAGTAAGAGACATGTATCCGGGACTGCCCATCGAGGTGGAGGTGGACAGGATCGACCAGATCGAGCCCGTCCTGGCCGAGGGAGCGGAGGAGATCCTGCTCGACAACTTCACCGTCGAGGAGCTGGCTGAGGCCGTCCGGCTGGTCGGCGGAAGGGCGCGACTCGAATCCAGCGGGGGACTGACCTTGGAATCGGCCCGTGATGTAGCCGACACTGGCGTGGACTACGTTGCTGTGGGAGCGCTGACGCACTCTGCTCCCGCGCTGGACATCGCATTGGACCTCCGGGGGATTTGATGCTGCTCGCGATCGACGTCGGCAACACGCACACGGTGCTCGGCCTGTTCGAGGGCGAGGAGGTCATCGAACACTGGCGCATCGCCACCGATGCCCGCCGTACCGCTGACGAGATCGCGGTCGTCCTGCAGGGGCTGCTGGCCCAGTCGCCCCTGCTGAAGGGCGCGGACGTGAGCGGCATCGCGCTCTGCTCGACCGTGCCCTCGGTGCTCAACGAGATGCGCGAGATGTGCCGCCGCTACTACGGCGACGTCACCGCGGTCATCGTCGAGCCGGGCATCCGCACCGGCGTGCCGGTCAGGATGGACAACCCCAAGGAGGTCGGCAGCGACCGCATCGTCAACTCGCTGGCCGCCATCGACCAGTACGGCGGGCCCTGCATCATCGTCGACTTCGGCACCGCCACCTCCTTCGACGCCGTGTCGGCCAAGGGCGAGTACGTCGGAGCGGTCACCGCGCCAGGCATCGAGATCTCCGTCGACGCCCTCGCCGCGGCGGGCGCGCAACTGCACAAGGTCGAGCTGATCAGGCCCCGCTCCGTCATCGCCAAGAACACCGTCGAGGCGCTGCAGTCCGGCATCATCTACGGCTTCGCCGGCCAGGTCGACGGCATCGTCGAGCGGATGGCGGCCGAGCTGGCGGAAGACCCCGACGACGTCACCGTGGTGGCGACCGGCGGCCACGCCGCGCTCGTGGTGGGCGAGTCGCGCTCGATCGACGTGCACGAGCCGTGGCTGACCCTGATCGGGCTCAGGCTGATCTACAACCGCAACGCGACATGACGAAGGGCCCCTCTTCCGAGGGGCCCTTCCTTTCGGCCGATCACACCTCTTCGGCGTCGTAGACGTCCCACCACTGCCCGCACTTGCTGACCTTGTGCGTGTGGGGGTTGTACTGGCAGACCTTGGCACGCACGGCGTAGACGTCGTCCTCGTGGAACTGGAACGTCTTGTAGCCGGGGTAGCCGCAGTAGTAGCGGGCGTAGACGTGGTGCCAGTCGTACTCGTCGTCGGCGGCCTGGAACTTCACGTACGCGCACTTGCCACCCTGCTTGTAGGTGCGGTTGTCGAGGTCGTAGAGACGGCCCTTGACGTGGACGGAGTTGCCGTCCTCGTAGTCGCCCTCGACGCCGACCCAGCTGCTGGCCTTGGCCAGGCCGTGCTTGGCGTAGTAGGGGCCCCAGTAGTCGTCCCAGTCGGAGGCGGTGGTGGTGGACGAGGAGCTCGTCGAGGCGCCGGCGCTGGTGGCGGGGAGCGACAGGGCCAGTGTGCCGGTGGCGGCCACTGCGAGGAAGCCTGTCGCGAGCTTCTTCATCATGATCTCTCCTTGAGCCCCCACGGTTCCGGCTCCTTGCCGGATCCCCCCTGGGCTCTGTGAGTCATTGGTAACGGTCCGTGCTTGCACGGCCCCTGCAGAGGACCGACGAGCTCTTGCAGTTCGCCAAATCGGTACCCTTGGGGGTTGTGACCGACGAACTTCCCGAGCAGATGCGCATCCGGAGGGAGAAGCTCGACCGCCTTCGCGACGAGGGCGTCGATCCTTACCCGGTGTCCTTTCCCCGTACGGCGACCAATGTCGAGATCAGGGAGAAATACCAGGGCCTCGAACCGGACACCGCGACGGGCGACAGGGTCGGCGTCGCGGGGCGCGTCATGCTCAACCGCATCGGCGGGAAGCTCTGCTTCGCCACTCTGCGTGACGGCAGCGGCGACCTGCAGGTCATGATCTCCCTCGACCGGGTGGGCGAGGAGTCGCTCGCCGCCTGGAAGCGCGACGTCGACCTCGGCGACCACGTCGGCATCGAGGGCGAGGTCATCACCTCCCGCCGCGGCGAGCTGTCGATCCTCGCCGACAGCTGGCAGATCACCTCCAAGTGCCTGCGCCCGCTGCCGGAGAAGCACGTCGGCCTCACCGACCCCGAGGCCCGGGTACGGCAGCGCTACGTCGACCTCATCGTCAACGACGAGGCGCGCAGGATGGCCCACGTCCGCAGCGCCACGGTCCGCGCGGTGCGCGACTTCTGGCACGAGGAGGGCTACCTCGAGGTCGAGACGCCGATGCTGCAGCCGATCCACGGCGGCGCCGCCGCGCGTCCCTTCAAGACGCACATCAACGCCTACGACATGGAGCTCTACCTTCGCATCGCGATCGAGCTCTACCTGAAGCGGCTGGTGGTCGGCGGCATCGAGAAGGTCTTCGAGATCAACCGCAACTTCCGCAACGAGGGCGCCGACTCCACGCACAACCCCGAGTTCACGATGCTCGAGGCGTACGGCACCTACCTCGACTACAACGACATGGCCGACCTCACGCAGCGGATGTACCAGAAGGCGGTCGTCGCCGCTCTGGACACCACCGTGGTCGTGCACGACGGGGTCGAGGTCGACCTGGGGCTCGAGCGGTGGCCCAGGATCACGCTGTACGGCTCGGTCTCCTCGGCCCTCGGCGAGGAGATCACCACCGACACCCCGCTCGACCAGGTGCGCAAACACGCCGACAAGCGGCAGATCCACTGGGACCCCAAGTGGGGCCAGGGCAAGCTCGTCCAGGAGCTGTTCGAGGAGCTGGTCGAGCACACGCTCGTCCAGCCGACGTTCGTCATGGACTACCCGCTGGAGACCTCCCCGCTCACCCGCCAGCACCGCGACAACCCGCTGCTCACGGAGAAGTGGGACCTGATCGGGTTCGGCACCGAGCTGGGCACGGCCTACTCCGAGCTGGTCGACCCGATCGAACAGCGCCGCCGTCTCACCGAGCAGTCGATCCTCGCCGCGGGGGGCGACCCCGAGGCGATGCAGCTCGACGAGGACTTCCTGCAGGCGCTCGAGTACGCGATGCCGCCGACGGGCGGGATGGGCGCGGGCATCGACCGGATGATCATGGCCTTCACCGGCAAGAACATCAGGGAAACCATCCTCTTCCCCCTGGTGAAGCCCTCCTCCCACTAGAGCGTGGCCGGGCGGGCGCGAGCCCGCCCAGGAGGTCCGGGGCTCGGGCCGTGGATGATCTCATCGTCGGGCAGGCCGTCCGGGCAGGCCGTCCGGGGGTCAGGGCAGGAGGACCAGGCGGCCGCGGACGCCGCCGGCGGACAGGCGGGCGTGGGCGTCGGCGGCCTTCTCCAGCGGGTAGGTGCCGGCGACCCTCGTGGTGAGGCGGCCGAGCTCGGCCAGCCGTACGATCTCGGCCAGTTGCCGCGGTTCCTCCCTGAAGAACACCGTCGCCACGTCCGTCCCGCGCAGCGGGACGGGGGCGACGCCCGCCGACAGCGCGATGAAGGCGCCGCCGTCGCGCAGGGCGTCCAGCCCCGCCAGCCCGGTGATCGCGGCGTCGATCACCGCGTCCACGCCGCCCGGCACCTGCCTTCTGACCGCCTCGGCGAGGTTCTCCTCGCGCGAGACGAACCATTCGGCTCCGAAGCCGCGCACCAGCTCCTCGTCCTGCCGCCCGGCGGCGGCGACGACGCGCAGGCCCCTGGCCGCGGCGAGCTCCACCGCGTACCCTCCGACCGCACCCGCCGCCCCGGTGACCAGCACGGTGTCGCCCTGGCGGAGGTGCGCCCTGTCGAGGGACTGCCAGGCCGTCAGCGCGTTGAGCGGCAGCGTGGCGGCCTCGGCCGCCGAGACGCCACGTGGCGCGAGCGCCGCCGCCCGGGCGTCGACCACCACGTACTCCGCCTGTGCCTTGGTAGGAGCCTCCAGCCTGCTCGCCAGCGCGATGACCTCCTGCCCAAGGGCGAAGGCGGCGCCCTCGCCCACCTGGTCGATCACCCCTGCCGCGTCGAAGCCGAGCCCGTAGGCGTCGAGCTTCCTGGCGACGCCGTAGTCGGCGAGCGCTCCCGCCGCCACCGCCAGGTCGAAAGGGTTCACCCCTGCGGCGGCGACCTTGATCCGTATCTGGCCGCGGCCCGCCTGGGGGAGTGGGACCTCGATGAGCCGAGGCGAGCCGGAGCCGCCGATGAGTGCACGCATGGTCGTCATGTCATCGAATCTAGGGAGAGTTACTCTCTTCGGGTAAGAAGGCACCTGGAAGTGCGTAACCAACCGGAGGGAGCCCACATGACGACCGTCACGGCGGCCGCGCGCAGGGCCGAGGCCAAGCGGGCCTATGACGCCTACGTCGCGGCCTGCCCTTCGAGGAAGCTGCTCGACACGCTCAGCGACAAGTGGGTGAGCCTGGTGCTCAACGCGCTGGCCGACGGGTCGAAGCGCTACAGCGACCTGGCGAGGACGATCGCCGGCGTGAGCCAGAAGATGCTCACCCAGACCCTTCGCGGCCTCGAGCGCGATGGCCTGGTCACCAGGACGGTGACGGCGGCGGTGCCGGTGAGGGTCGACTATCGGCTCACGTCGCTCGGAGAGAGCCTGCTTCCGCTCATGGCCGCCATCAAACAGTGGGCGGAGAGTCACATCGAGGACGTGGAGGCGGCTCGCCTCCGTTATGACGCCGATTCTGAGAATTCGCCGTGAAATTCATGAGACGGGCGCATTGCAGTAAGGGTCCTGTGGACGGTTCTCGGCACTCCAGTCGAGGAATGTTCGTCGTATAGAAACGATCAAGTCAATGGCGGTCGTCAAGTATGGAACGAAACGACCTTGACGACCTTTCCAGTATGCGTTTACCTTCTGCGAGACGAGCAGCCTGCTTGAGCCGAAGACGTCTCCGAGTTTGTGCTGTTGGGGGGAGGGCTCCCGATGGATGTGCTCACTGAAGGCGTCGAGCTGAGCCAGGACGACCTGGATCTCCTCGCGCAGTTGGCCAAGGGTGTCACGGTCGACCGCGTGGGGCGGGCCCTGGAGATCAGCGGCCGGACGGTGCGCCGCCGCCTGCGCGGCATCTGCGACAGGATCGGCGTGGCCACGGCGATCGAGGCGGTGGCCTGGGCCGCGCGCCGACGACTGATCTAGGCGCGTCAGTCGGCGATGCGCACGGCCCCGGCGAACGGGCGGTTGCCGATGGCGGCGATGCGGACGACGTCGCCGGTGCGGGGCGCGTGGACCATCATCCCACCGCCGATGTAGATGCCCACGTGGTGCAGGTCGTTGTAGAAGAAGACCAGGTCACCGGGGCGCATCTGCTCGCGCGTGATGTGGGTGCCCGCCGTCCACTGGTCACCCGTGTAGTGCGGCAGGCTGATGCCGACGCGCTGGTAGGCGGCCATCACCAGGCCCGAGCAGTCGTAGGAGTTGGGGCCTTCCGCGCCCCACACGTACGGCTTGAGCTGCTGCGTGAGAGCCCAACGAGCGGCCTCGGCCGCCTTGCCGCTGCCGATGATCGGCAGGTTGACCTTGGTCGCCCTGGTGCCAGGCCGACCGGCCTCGCCGATCGCCCGCTTGAACAGGTTGCTCTCGACCTTGGTCACCAGCGTGGTGATCTTGCTGCGCTTGTCGCCGAGGTCGTCGACGAGCTTCTGCACCTCGGCCAGTCGCGTCTTGGCCGTCGCCTTGGCCCGCTCGGCGGCGGCGATGGAGTCGGCCAGCTCCTTGACCTCCTGGCCCTGCTGCTGCCCGAGGGCGTAGAAGGTGGCGGCTCCGTCAAGGAAGGAGTCAGGGTCGGTGGAGGTGGCGAAGGCCAGGCCGTCGGCGAAGCCGCCGCTCATGTAGGTGCTCTCGGCCAGGAGCGTGGCGCGCGCCCGCTTGGCGGCCAGGTCGGCCTCGCTGGTGGCAAGGATCTTCTTGGCCACCTCAGCGGACTTCTTGACGCTCTTGAGCTTCTCGCGCTGGCCGTTGTACTGCTCGGTCAGCGTCTCGATGTCGTTGTGGAGCTTCTCGACCTGCTGGGAGAGCTCCTTCAGCGTCGGCTTGGGGTCGGCGGCGGCCGAGCCGAGCGGGACGGTGAGAGCCAGGACGGCCATCGCCGCGCCCACGATGGCGAACCGTTTGCGCAGGGCGCCGGGTTCGTGGGGGCGGGCGTGCTTGCCCGCGCTCTTTCCCTCGTGGGTACGCGTGCGCTTCACCAACCGGCTCCTCTCGTTGCCGCCTACCGGGTTAGCTGACGGGTTCGGGCCGGAGCAGCCCTACCGAGCGCGTGCTCGGACTCACCCCATTGGCGGTGCTGGCCGCCGGCGGGTCCCCGGCTCCCCGAGTTGCGGGGATTAGGCGCGTCTCCACGCGTGTGTCGCGTGGGGGACATCGTCGCTGGACACTAGTGCAAGCCAGGTTCCTGCTCAACCAGAACTGCCAATCCCGTAGAGGTTGTGCAACCGAAGCGTCACGGCGTGATCACGTGAAAGCCCGATCTACCAGGGCATTGCAAGAGCTTTGCCCATCTTTATGCGGATTTGTCGGACTGTTACTCTAGCGCTGCAGACGGTGTACGGCTTGCTACAGCGCGTCATGTGACGGTAGTTAAGGATGGGCCGAAACGGGCTGGGTACGCTGGAGGGCCATGGAGCAGGTCGCCGAGCGCACCCCGAAGGACACCGAGATCGTCGTGAGGCGCGCCCGCACGCCCGACGTCAGAGCCATCAGGCGCCTGGTCGACACGTACGCGGGGGCGGGCCCCAGGTTGCTGGAGAAGGCCACCGTCACGCTGTACGAGGACGTCCAGGAGTTCTGGGTCGCCGACCGCGGCGGCGAGGTCGTGGGCTGCGGCGCGCTCCACGTGCTGTGGGAGGACCTGGCGGAAATCCGAACGGTCGCCGTCGACCCCGAATACAGGGGTGCGGGAATCGGTCACCGTATTGTTACCGCACTGGTCGCGACGGCCCGTGACCTGGGTCTGCGCAGGGTCTTCTGCCTGACTTTCGAGGTCGACTTCTTCGCGCGCCATGGCTTCGTCCCGATCGAGGGCGCACCTGTATCACCCGAGGTCTATGCCGAGTTGCTGGCTTCCTACGACGAAGGGATCGCGGAGTTTCTCGATCTTGAACATGTGAAGCCCAACACCCTTGGCAACACCCGCATGTTGCTCCATCTGCCCACGGTTGACTCAGAGGATGACCAAGGGGAAAGGTGATTGTTGATACTCATGTCGATACGTTGGGCAACAGCAAGCATGTGTCCTGACATGTGCCACATGCGCCATCGAAGCGAGGTGACACGGTGAGCACCGGACAGCCGCCGTATCCACAGGACCAGCCTGAAGACAATTCCGCTGGGACTCATGGATACGGTCAGCAGAACGCGGGACGCCAGGGCGACCCCGATCCAGACGCGACGATCGTGGGCTATCGCCAAGACGGCGGCGGCTACGGTCACCAGGGCCAGCAGCAGCCCGACTACGGCCAGCAGGGCTACGGTCAGCAGCCTTACGGCCAGCAACAGCAGCAGGGCTACGGCCAGCAGGGGTACGGCCAGCAGGCCGCCTCCTCCGGTCAGCAGCCAGGCTACGGACAGCCTTCCTACGGCCAGCAGGGCCAGAGCCAGCAGCCCGAGTACGGGCAGCCGGGCTACGGCCAGCAGCAGCCGTCCTACGGGCAGCAGGGCTATGGTCAGCAGGCCGCCTCGGGTCAGCAGCCCGAGTACGGCCAGCCCGGCTACGGCCAGCAGCCCGGTTATGGTCAGCCGAGCCAGCCCGGCTACGGCCAGCAGCAGCCTCCCTCGGGTCAGCAGCCCGGCTACGGGCAGCAGCAGCCGGGCTACGGCCAGCAGCAGCCTTCCTCGGGTCAGCAGCCCGGTTACGGCCAGCAGCAACCGTCCTATGGTCAGCAGCCCGACTACGGCCAGCAGCCCGGTTACGGTCAGCAGCCCCAGCAGGGCTATGGCCAGCAGGGCCAGTCGCAGCCCGGCTACGGGCAGCAGTCGCCCTACGGCCAGCCGCAGGCGTACGGCCAGCAGGGCTACGGTCAGCAGCAGCAGCCGGCCTACGGGCAGCAGCCCGGCTACGGCCAGCCGTACGGCGCGCCCGCGGGGGTGCAGCCTCCCGGCGCTCCCGCTCCGCTCGCCGAGTGGTGGCAGCGGCTGGTCGCCCGCATCATCGACGGTCTGATCATCGGTCTCGCCGGCGTGGTCATCGGGATCGTCCTGGGACTGATCCTGGGCGCGATCCTGATCACCCAGGCCAGCTACGACCTCAACACGGGGACGATCACGCAGCCCTCCGGCTACTGGATCCTCAACGTGATCACCGTGGTGATCGTCACCCTGCTCTACGTCGCCTACGAGTTCTTCCTCACGAAGTCCAAGGGGCAGACCGTCGGCAAGATGGTCATGGGCATCAAGATCACCGAAGTGGGCGCGCCGCTGACCGCGGGCGGGCTCAGGAGCGACGCCGCGCTGAAGCGCGCGGGCGTCACCTGGGGTGGCAACATCCTGGGCGTGCTTCCGTTCAGTCTCGGCGGAGCGCTCGGCGGCCTGCTGATCATCCTGAACGGTGTCTCGCAGTTCTGGGACAAGCCGCTTCAGCAGACCTTCGCCGACAAGGTGGCCAAGACCGTCGTCGTGAAGATCAAGTAAGCGGAATCCTAAAGAATCAGGGGCCGGCTCGACGCCGGCCCCTGTTTTCGCGCGTGGGACCTGTAATCGTGGTCGCCCGCCGTACACAATGGGCGTTATGGTCGCGTCCGGAGCGCCCGCCGTACCCGCCGATTGGTGGGAACGGCTCGCGGCGCGAAGTATTGAGGCGCTGGTCATCGGCGTCTTCTATTACATTCTGTTCATCGCGGCCTGGGGTTTGTTGCGGACTGTAGGGCTTCTCGACAGCTTCGAGGGGCGGCTACCCGGGTTGTTCGCCTGGCTCGTGGTCGGCTCGGGTTATGCGGCCTATGACTGCCTCGCGCATTACCGGCACGGTCGCACCTTCGGTAAGGTGATCATGAAGATTAGGTTGGCGCCCGCTCCCGGCAGGGCGCTGACGAGGGCGGATCTGGCTAAACGGGCGGCCCTCTATCCCGGAGCGATGGTGCTTGTGGGGATTCCGGGCGTCAATCTCCTGGCGGGAATCCTGGCCTTCGCCGTGGGCCTGTCCATCTTGATCGACAGGCCACTCCAGCAGGGCATCCATGACAAGGCGGCGGGTTCGCGGGTGATCAAAGAGGCTCGCTGAAGTGTGCATCCGCCCCAGATCCGGTTTTTTTGGGATTTTCCGGGCGATCGGGTAAGGAGTCTGGAGAGACTGGCATTAGGCTGGGTGTGACACCCCCGCCAGGTAGCGGCCCTCTATGGGGCGCTATGGTCGGGGCGGACTGTGGTCATCAGCCGTCCGTGGGTGTCGACGGCAGCTTGTGCATAAAGGGCTCGTCCCTACAAACCCGAAGAGGCGCCGTGGGGACGGAATGCAGCCGCTGGACATCGTCCAAACCGGGCGGATCCACCGGAGAACCAGACCTGGCTCACTAGTCAGCGGAATCCGCGAAGCGCTGAATTGTCTCGCTGCCTTTTCGGGTATATGTTTGGCAGGCGAATGAAACAATGCTCCGGGAAAGGATTCCGTAGATGGCCAAGCAGATCCAGGAGATTCTCATCGATGACCTCGATGGGGGCGAGGCCAATGAGACGGTCAGCTTCGCCATTGACGGGGCGTCCTATGAGATTGACCTCAGCGTCGATAACGCCAAGAAGCTGCGGGACGCGCTGTCGCCTTTCCAGCAGGCCGCACGCAAGTCGGGTGCGGCCGCCACGCGTCGCAGGGCGCGGGGTGGCACGCGTTCGATGAGTCGTGAGCAGAGCTCGGAGATTCGGCAGTGGGCCAAGGCTCACGGACTTCCCGTCAGCGAGCGCGGCCGGATCGCCTCCACCGTCGTGGAGAAGTACCAAGCGGCTCACTGACATCATGCGCTTATGACGATCGCCTAGAACCCCGGAGATCGCCATAAGCGCATGATCGTGTTTGCCTGATGAAAACCGGGCGTGTCGCGCAGCCGCGCGTCAGCGCTCTAAACGTCGTTCGCTTGCGGCGTATCGGGAACACAGCACCCCCAGACAGTAGTTGGATGGAGGGTGAACGCCCTGCTCTCGGGGAACGTCTCTGCTATAGAGCGTGTCAGCGGCAGAGGCATGGTTCGCCGAGCCAGGGCTAGCATGCGGGAGGACGGGACCGGATTTACCGGCCTGACTGACCGCTCTGTGAGGAGCGACGAGATGTTCGAGAGGTTCACCGACCGAGCAAGGCGGGTTGTCGTCCTGGCCCAAGAAGAGGCCAGGATGCTCAACCACAACTACATCGGCACTGAGCACATTCTTCTTGGTTTGATCCATGAAGGTGAGGGCGTAGCCGCCAAGGCTCTGGAGAGCCTCGGCATCAGCCTTGAGGGTGTGCGCCAGCAGGTCGAGGAGATCATCGGCCAGGGCCAGTCGGCTCCGTCGGGGCACATTCCGTTCACCCCGCGGGCCAAGAAGGTTCTTGAGCTGTCGCTCCGTGAGGCTTTGCAGCTGGGTCACAACTACATCGGAACCGAGCACATCCTGCTCGGGCTCATCCGTGAGGGTGAGGGTGTGGCAGCCCAGGTGCTGGTCAAGCTTGGAGCCGATCTCAACCGTGTGCGGCAGCAGGTCATCCAGCTGCTCCACGGCTACCAGGGCAAGGAGCCGGCCGCCGCGGGTGGTCCGCAGGAGTCCGCGCCTTCCACCTCCCTGGTGCTCGACCAGTTCGGCCGCAACCTGACCCAGGCCGCCCGCGAGGGCAAGCTGGATCCGGTCATCGGCCGTGAGAAGGAGATCGAGCGGGTCATGCAGGTCCTCTCAAGGAGGACCAAGAACAACCCCGTTCTCATCGGCGAGCCCGGCGTCGGCAAGACCGCCGTCGTCGAGGGCCTGTCGCAGAAGATCGTCAGGGGCGAGGTTCCCGAGACGCTGAAGGACAAGCAGCTCTACACGCTTGACCTCGGCGCTCTGGTCGCGGGCTCCCGCTACCGCGGTGACTTCGAGGAGCGCCTGAAGAAGGTGCTCAAGGAGATCCGCACGCGCGGCGACATCATCCTGTTCATCGACGAGCTCCACACGCTCGTCGGCGCGGGCGCCGCGGAGGGCGCGATCGACGCCGCCAGCATCCTGAAGCCGATGCTGGCCCGTGGCGAGCTGCAGACCATCGGCGCCACCACTCTCGACGAGTACCGCAAGTACCTCGAGAAGGACGCCGCCCTGGAGCGACGCTTCCAGCCGATCCAGGTGGCCGAGCCCTCGCTCAGCCACACGATCGAGATCCTCAAGGGTCTGCGCGACCGCTACGAGGCGCACCACCGCGTCTCGATCACCGACGGCGCGCTGGTCGCCGCCGCGCAGCTGGCCGACCGCTACATCAGCGACCGCTACCTGCCCGACAAGGCGATCGACCTCATCGACGAGGCCGGTTCCCGGATGCGCATCCGCAGGATGACCGCTCCGCCGGACCTGCGCGAGTACGACGAGAAGATCGCCAACGTCCGTCGCGACAAGGAGTCCGCGATCGACGCGCAGGACTTCGAGAAGGCGGCTGCCCTCCGCGACCAGGAGAAGCAGCTCCAGCTCAAGCGCGAGCGTCGCGAGAAGGAGTGGAAGGCCGGCGACATGGACGTCGTGGCCGAGGTCACCGAGGAGCTCATCGCCGAGGTCCTGGCCACCGCCACAGGCATCCCGGTCTTCAAGCTGACCGAGGAGGAGTCCCAGCGCCTGCTCCGCATGGAGGACGAGCTCCACAAGCGGATCATCGGCCAGGACGACGCCATCAAGGGCCTGTCGCGGTCCATCCGGCGCACCCGCGCCGGTCTGAAGGACCCGCGCCGTCCCGGCGGCTCGTTCATCTTCGCCGGCCCGTCAGGTGTCGGTAAGACCGAGCTGTCCAAGGCTCTGGCGGAGTTCCTCTTCGGCGACGAAGACGCTCTGATCATGCTGGACATGTCGGAGTTCATGGAGAAGCACACCGTCTCCAGGCTGTTCGGCTCGCCTCCCGGCTACGTCGGGTACGAGGAGGGCGGCCAGCTGACGGAGAAGGTGCGGCGCAAGCCGTTCTCCGTGGTCCTGTTCGACGAGATCGAGAAGGCCCACCCCGACATCTTCAACTCGCTGCTGCAGATCCTGGAAGACGGTCGCCTGACCGACGCCCAGGGCCGGGTGGTCGACTTCAAGAACACGGTCATCATCATGACCACCAACCTCGGTACCCGCGACATCTCCAAGGGCATCGGGGTCGGGTTCGCGAAGAACAACGACGCCGAGTCGAACTACGACCGGATGAAGTCCAAGGTGCAGGAGGAGCTCAAGCAGCACTTCCGGCCCGAGTTCCTCAACCGTGTCGACGACATCGTGGTCTTCCACCAGCTCACCATGAACGAGATCATCAAGATCGTCGATCTGATGCTCGCGCAGGTGGATGAGCGACTGAAGGACCGCGACATGAGCCTCGACGTCAGCCCTGCCGCCAAGCAGCTGCTGGCCGACCGTGGTTACGACCCGGTCATGGGCGCTCGTCCGCTCCGCCGTACGATCCAGCGCGAGCTGGAGGACTCTCTCTCCGAGAAGATCCTGTACGGCGAGCTGCGTCCCGGCCAGGTGGTCAAGATCGACGTGGAGGGTGAGGGCGACAACGCCAAGTTCACCTTCGTCGGCGAGGCCGCACCTTCGCCGGTGCCCGACTCGGCCGCGTCCATCGCGGAGCCGATTAAGAAGTAGCACCACACCAAAGGGCCCGCGGGAATTTCCCCGCGGGCCCTTTGCGCTGTCCGCCGTCCGCTTGATCCTGTACGGCAAGCCCTCTCTGTGCTGTCCCCCGATCGTTTGATCCTGTGCGGCAAGCCAACGTAAGCGCCACCCGGGTCACCGGCTGGCCTCCCTCCAGGGAAACGCTCCCCGAGCGCCCGTGGCGCCCACCGCAACGGCCAACCCGCCCCGACGAGTCGTCGGACCCTGGGCCACCGCTATTCCACCGTCGGCGTTGCACAACGACACAAGCCGCCGGATCCCACATTTTCCTTGGATCGCGGCCCCGCGTCACAGGCCCTGAAGCCACCGTGCCAGCGGGCCCGAGCCCCCGTCCGCCTCGCCTTGTTCCCGAGACCGCCTGTGCGTCGCCTTGCATCGGTTTGGTGTCGGATTGGGGGCTCCAGGTGGAGATCGGCTATACCGCCACCTGAAGTAGTACTACAATCTGTAGAGCAAAGAGTCGCCAGTCCTGCGCAAGTGACGCACAAGAAGGCGTCCCTACGTTGGACTCATCCCTGGGGCGTACGAAGGAATCAACCCAGGGCGGACGCGCAGGCCCCCATCGGGCGGGCAAGCTCGGCATTGTCCGAGGCGATGGACACACACATTCAGTGCAAGCCGTGGAGGAAGCCGATGCGCCTGCGTCACGATGACGGAACGCTCGTTCACTTGGCCTACAACGCCGGCGTGCACCCCGCTGAAGACCTTGAGAACCTGATCGCGCACCTCACCCGCTATGCGGTCCCGGTGCGCAAGCGGCTCGGGGTGGAGCGGATGGGAGTGGGGCTGTGGCTGTCGCCCGCGGTCGCCGACCACCTGACCGCCGACCGCATCGAGCTGGTACGGCTGCGCCGTTCGCTGGAGGAGCGCGGACTTGAGGTCGTCAGCCTGAACGGCACCGGCGGACGTAACCAGGAAGTGCCGGGCCCCGACTGGGCCAAGCCCGAGCGCTACCGCTACACGATGGCCCTTGCCAAGATCCTCGCCTTCCTCCTTCCCGAGGACGTGAGGTTCGGCAGCATCTCCACCATCCCGATCGGGTGGCGTCGCGACTGGCCCGCCGACCTCCACTCCATCGCCACGCGCAGGCTCGAGCGGCTGGCCAGGGAGCTGCGCGGCATCTACAGCGTGACCGGCAAGACGATCAGGGTGGGGTTCGAGCCCTGGCCCGGATGCGTGCTGGAGACGACCGAGCAGGCCGTCGAGCGGGTGGGCGGTCTCGACTCCGAACACCTCGGGGTCTGCCTCGACGCCTGCCACCTGGCCTGCGGGAACGGCGAGGAGTCCGGGGCGGCGCTGCGCGGGCTGGCGGCTGTGGGGGCGCCCGTGGTCAAGCTGGGCCATGTCCACAACCACACCGACACGGGTACGGTGCTGCACGACACGCTCAACGCGATCCTGTCGGGCGCGGTCAACGGGACCGCCCACATCGAGGTCGAGACCCACAACCTGATGGTGCCGGGGCGGGCGAAGGGGCCTGGAGCGCTGGTGTCGCTGCTGGCCGAGGAGCTCGACTGGGCCCGCACCAACCTCACCGCCCTGGGCCTGCAGCTGGCCGCCTGAACCACCCCGACCACCTGACGATCTCGGGGGAGCCAAGGCGCCGCCCCCACTCGACCGTCTCGCCGACGTTTCCAGCCATGAGCATTGGCCGGAGATCCTGGCTGAGGGTCTCGGGCTGAAGTGCCGAGCTGCGTGTTCCTTGGGTTGAGGGCGTGAAGCCTCACGGGGAGCGGGGGTCAGAGGGGGAGGCGGTAGGTGCCGTCGTCCAGGACCTCCGCCAGGCCGTCGGTGACCAGGCCGTCCAGGGCGCGCTCCCTCTGGACCGGCTCGTCCCAGACCACGTCCAGCGCCGTCTTCGGCACCGGCCCGTGCGCGGCGCGCAGGACCGCCAGCAGGCGCCCCCTGCACTGGCGGTCCGTGCCGTCGTAGGTCTGCCCCCTGCGAGCCGCCCCCGGTGGTTTGCCCGCCAGCCGCCACGCGCACAGCTCCTGGACGGGGCACTGCCCGCACTGCGGGCTGCGGGCCGTGCAGACGAGGGCGCCGAGCTCCATGACGGCCACGCCCCAGACCGGCGCGCCGACCGCGGGCAGCAACTCCTGGGCCAGGCGGCGTTCGGCGGCCGTGGTGGCGTTCGGAGGGTGCTCCTCCCCGCGCACCGCCCTGCCGAGCACCCGCCTGACGTTCGTGTCGAGCACCGGGTGGGTGCCGCCGAAGGCGAAGCTGGCGACGGCCGCCGCGGTGTACTCGCCGATGCCGGGCAGCGCCAGCAGCGTCGCGTGGTCGGCGGGCACCTCGCCGTCGTGCTCGGCCGTGATGGCTCTGGCGCAGGCGTGCAGGCGCAGGGCGCGGCGCGGGTATCCGAGGCGTCCCCAGTGGCGTACGGCCTCGCCTGGTGGCTCGGCGGCCAGGTGGGCGGGGGTGGGCCAGCGCTCCATCCACTGCTGCCAGACCGGCAGGACCCGCACGACGGGGGTCTGCTGGAGCATGATCTCGCTGACGAGGATGCCCCAGGGGGTGGCGTCGGGGCGACGCCAGGGGAGATCGCGGGCATTGTCCGCGTACCAGTCGAGAATGGGCTCTCGCAGGAGGTTCGGGTCGGCCACCCGCCCAGCGTAGTGCCTTACGGCGTGTCGTCACCCTCCGTGCGCAAGGGATAAGCATGCTGTGCGTATGGATCCGGATACTCTGCGTGGCGGCCCTGGCGATGTCTACTGGCGGCGGCGGATGACCGTCCTGGTCGCAGTGCTGGTCGTCGTGGCCGTGGTGGCCTGGGCGTGCTCCAGCGGCCCCGACGGACCGCAGAGCACGTCGAGCGCCAAGTCGGCGCCGAGCTCGTCCGAGGCGGCGGAGTCGATGCTGGAGGGGTTGCCCACAGTGATGTCCACGCCCACGACCACACCGACGCCGAAGCCGCCCAAACCGCGCGCCGCGCTGCCACCGTCACCCAAGCCGACGGCGAAGCCGCGCAGGCCCGGCATGCCGTGCGAGGAGAAGGACCTGGTGCTCAACCTCCAGGGGCGTCAGGAGGTCTACGGCGCGGGCGCCCGTCCGAACTTCCTGGTCACGCTGGTGAACACGGGCCCCGTCATGTGCGTGGCCGACGTGGGGCCCCGCGCGATGGAGATCAGGATCACCTCGGGAGACGACAGGGTGTGGTCCACCTCCGACTGCGTCAGCGGCGACGGCGTCGACATGCGCAAGCTGGAGCGCGGGATCCCCTACGTCCGCAGCCTCGACTGGGACCGTCGTCGTTCGGGAGGCGCGTGCGGGGGCACGAAGGCCGCGGCGCTGCCCGGCACGTACGTGGCCGTGGTGCTCACCGGAGGGCTGCGCAGCCCGAAGGCCGTCTTCCACCTGCGCTGAAGCGTCTACACGTAGCGTTCGAGGATGCTGGACTCGGCCAGCCTGGACAGCCCCTCGCGGACGCTGCGGGCGCGGGACTCGCCGACGCCGCCCACCGCCTGGAGGTCGTCGATGCTCGCGGCCAGGAGCTTCTGCAGCCCGCCGAAATGGTCGACCAGCCGGTCGACGACCGTGGCGGGCAGCCTGGGCACCTTGGCGAGCAGGCGGAAGCCTCGCGGGCTCGCGGGGCTGTCGAGGGTCTCGCTGGCGCCGCGTCCGAGCACCTTCGCCACCGACGACAGGTCGAGCAGCTCGCTGCCCGACAGGGCGTCGAAGCCCTGCAGCACGTCGGCGACCTTGCGCTTGCCGCGCGCCGCCGAGGAGGGCAGGTAGTCGCGGACGATCAGCTCGCGGTCGGAGTCGACCCCCGCCACCAGCTCGTCGAGCTGGAGGGAGAGCAGTCGCCCGTCGGTGCCGAGCTCGACGACGTAGCCCTGGATCTCCTCGGAGATCCTGCGCACCATCTCGAGGCGCTGCGCGACGGCGGCGACGTCGCGGACGGTGACGAGGTCCTCGATCTCGAGGGCGGACAGGGTGCCCGAGACCTCGTCGAGCCTGTGCTTGTAGCGCTCGAGCGTGGCCAGGGCCTGGTTGGCCTTGGACAGGATCGCCGCCGACTCCTCCAGCACGTAGCGGATGCCGTCGAGATACAGGGCGATGATGCGCATCGACTTGCTGATCGCGATGATCGGGAAGCCGGTCTGCCTGGCGACGCGCTGCGCCGTGCGGTGCCTGGTGCCTGACTCGTCGGTCGAGATGGAGGGATCGGGCACGAGGTGAACGGCCGCGCGCACGATCTTGTGGTCGCCTGAGTGCAGCACGATGGCGCCGTCCATCTTGGCCAGCTCGCGCAGCCGCGTGGCGGAGAACTCCACGTCGAGCTCGAACCCGCCGCTGCACAGCTCCTCGACCACGCTGTCGTAGCCCAGCACGATGAGACCGCCGGTCTGGCCGCGCAGGATGCGCTCCAGGCCGTCTCTCAGTGCCGTGCCCGGAGCGACCGAGGCAAGGGCCGTGCGACGACGGTCGTCGAGACTCCTGTCGTTTGCCACCTGACCCCCGTGTCCTAGTCAAATCCCAGCTTACCGGCCGACCCCCGGCGCCCGCCGCTGAAGCTTTCCTTCTCCATCGTCTACGGCAAGCCAACGATAGGCCAAGGAAGCCTCAAGGCCGGCCCTCGTCCATCACGCTACTGCGGGCCCACGTGGCGGGGCGCCGTTACGGCGGCTTTTCCTGAGGAAGCCCAGCTCAGGTGACGTGAGTAAGCGCGTCCCACACGTTCTCGGCCTCCATGACCTCGAAGCCGGGCGCGAAGGCGACGGGCCCGACGGGAACAAGGGCGCGCTCCTCGTCGGGACGGCGACGGCCGCCTTCCTCGAGGGATCCGCGCGGCACCAGGGCCCTCTTGAACCCCAGCCGTGCCGCCTCGGACAGGCGGCGCCGCACGTCGCGCACCGGCCTGAGCTCGCCCGCCAGCCCCACCTCGCCCAGCGCGATGAGGCCGGAGGGAAGCGGCTTGTCGCCTGCGGCGCTGGCCACCGCGAGCATGACGGAGAGGTCGACCGCGGGATCGGCCAGCTTGATGCCGCCCACGGTGGCGGTGAAGACGTCGCAGCCGCCGAGGCGCGCGTTGAGCCTGCGTTCGAGCACGGCGAGGATCATCTGCACCCGGAAGGGATCGAGCCCCGAGGAGCTGCGGCGCGGCTGCTGGGCCTCGGTGCGGGCGACGAGCGCCTGCACCTCGGCGGGCAGCGGGCGGGTGCCCTCGACGGTGACGGTGACGCAGGTGCCGGGGACGGGCTCGCTGCGCCGCGAGACGAACAGGCCGCTGGGGTCGGTGATGCCCTCGATGCCGCGTTCGTGCAGGTCGAAGCAGCCCACTTCGTCGGTGGGGCCGAACCTGTTCTTGATCGCGCGGACCATGCGCAGGCGGGAGTGACGGTCGCCCTCGAAGCTGAGCACGACGTCGACCAGGTGCTCGAGGGTGCGAGGGCCCGCGATCGAGCCCTCCTTGGTGACGTGGCCGACCAGCACGGTGGCCATGTTGCGCTCCTTGGCCAGCCGTACGAGGTTGGCCGCGACCTCGCGCACCTGGGTCACGCCGCCGGGGACGCCGGTGGTCTGGGCCGAGCCGACGGTCTGCACGGAGTCGACGACGAGCAGCTGCGGCTGCACCTTCTCCACGTGGGTCATCAGCGCCGACAGCTCGGTCTCGGCGGCGAGGTAGAGGTTGTCGCGGATCGCGCCGATGCGGTCGGCGCGCAGGCGGACCTGGGCGGAGGACTCCTCGCCCGTGACGTAGAGGACGGTGGTGCGCTCGGCGATGCGGGCGGCGGCCTCGAGCAGCAGGGTGGACTTGCCGATGCCGGGCTCACCCGCCAGCAGCACGACCGCGCCGGGGACCAGGCCGCCGCCCAGCACGCGGTCGAGCTCGCTCACCCCCGTGGTGCGGGCGGTCGCGATCTCCGCCTTGACGTCGCCGATCGGGACGGCCGGGCCGCTGGTGGCCCCGGCCTGCACCACGTGGACGCCGGCCCTCGCGCCCTCTTCGTCGACCGTGCCCCACGCCTGGCACTCGCCGCACCTGCCGACCCACTTGGTGGTGCGCCAGCCGCACTCGGCGCAGCGGTAACCGGGCTTCTGTGCGGTCTTGGGTGCCATGCCGAGCAGGCTAGCCTGCGCCGCCGACAATCCGCCGCAGCCCGAGCGCGTCAGGGCGGACAGGCGCGCACGTCAGGAGAGGCCGAGCTCGGCCTCCAGCAGGCGCTTGGGCTTGGCGCCGACGACCTGCTTGACCGGCTCGCCGTTCTCGAACAGCAGCAGCGTGGGGATGCCCATGATGCCGTAGCGGGTCATGATCTCCGGGTTCTCGTCGGTGTTCAGCTTGCCGATCTTGAGCCCCCGCTCGGCCTCGATCTGCTCGAGGACGGGCGCGACCATCCTGCAGGGGCCGCACCACTCCGCCCAGAAGTCCACCAGGACGGGCTCGGAGCTCTTGAGTACGAGCTCCTCGAAGTTGTCGGTGGTCAGCTTGATCATGATTCTCCCTTGGCGAAGCATCCAGAACAGGTCTGGCCGAGTTGGCCTGCCACCTCGGCGCGCCGGGCCAGCAGGACGCGGATCTCCTCGTCGATCTCGGCGAGCTTGCGCCGCGAGACGGCCATCGACTCGGCGCAGGAGGCGCCCGTGGCGTGCCCCGCGCGCAGGCAGTCGACGAACGGTCTCGCGTCCTCCAGCGTGAAGCCGACGGTCAGCAGCGCGCGGATCTCGCTGACCAGCTCGACGTCCGAAGGGTCGTAGTGGCGGTATCCGTTGGACTCCCTGCGCGCCCTGATCAGTCCGTGCTGTTCGTAGTAGCGCAGGGAGCGGGCGCTCACGCCGGTCAGTTCGGCAAGCTCTCCGATCCGCATGTCTCCACGCTAAACCCTGACACCGGTGACAAGGTCAAGCTCAGAAGTAGCGCCAGCGCAGGACGTTCGGGTAGGGGAGTTCTAATCCGGGGGTCTCGGCGATGGCCTCCTCCGCGACGTCGTGGGCGAACTCGATGCGCAGCACGTCCTCGAGGTCGGCCCTGCGCTGGAAGACCATGCGAAGGTCGAGCTTGTCGCGCTGCCAGCCCTGTCGCGACCAGAAGTTCTCCACGGCCCTGGCCGAGTAGGAGGGCACCGTGCGCTGGAACCAGCGGCCGAAGGCGCCGCGGGTGGCGTCGAGGTCGATGACGAAGGCGGCGCCGCCACGCCGTACGACTCGGGTGAGCTCGCGCAGGCCGGGCTCGCAGCCGGGGCCGAAGAAGTAGGCCCAGCGGGCGACGGCGACGTCGACGCTCGCGTCGGGCAGCGGCAGGTTCTGGGCGGTGGCCGCGTGGACCTTCACGTTGGGCAGGCCCGCGCAGCGGCGTCTGGCCAGCTCGACCAGGTCGCCGTGCGGCTCGACGCCCGTCACGCTCGCCGCGGAGGCGGCGAAGATCGGCAGGTGGTATCCGGCGCCGCAGCCGATGTCGAGGACGGTCGCGCCGTCCCATGGGCGGATGGCTCGCATGGCCGCGTTCGCCCTGCCCTCGGGATCGACCGCGCGGTTCTCCAACTCGTAGACCTTCGGGGCGTTCCAGATGTTGGGGCTGGGGATCGCCCCGTTCGCTATGCGCGGCATGGTTCAACGGTACGAGGTCCGGCGGCATACGCTGGCAGCGTGGCAGATGTCATCCGCGTGCCCAATGCGAAGATCGCATTGTCCACGGCTTCGGTATATCCGGAACGCACTCCGGACGCCTTCGAGCTGGCCGCGCGCCTCGGCTACGACGGCGTCGAGATCATGGTGGGGGCAGATCCAGTCAGCCAGGACATCGACGTGATCGAACGGCTGTCCGGCCACTACGGCGTGCCCGTCCTCGCGATCCACGCCCCCTGCCTGCTGGTCACCCAGCGCGTGTGGGGCCGTGACCCGTGGGCCAAGCTGCTCAAGGCCCAGAAGGCGGCCGAGCGGCTCGGCGCGCGCACCGTCGTGGTGCACCCGCCCTTCCGCTGGCAGCGCGACTACGCGCGTGACTTCGAGGACGGCCTGGCGAGGATGCGCGAGGAGACCGACGTGATCTTCGCGGTGGAGAACATGTTCCCGCTGAAGGCGCGCGGCAACGACGTCGTGCCGTACTCACCTGACTGGAACCCGATGGACTATGCCTTCCCGCAGGTCACGCTCGACCTGTCGCACACGGCCGTCTCGGGTTCCGACGCGATGGAGATGGCGGTCAAGCTCGGCGACAGGCTCTCGCACCTGCACCTGGCCGACGGCCTCGGGGTGAGCAACAAGGACGAGCACCTGGTGCCGGGCAGGGGCAACCAGCCGTGCGCGGCTGTCCTCGAACGGCTGGCCAACACCGGGTTCGACGGCCTGGTCGTGCTGGAGGTCAACACGCGCAAGGCGACCAGCCGTACCGAGAGGGTCGACGATCTGGCCGAGGGTCTGGCCTTCGCCAGACTGCATCTGGCGGCGACCCGGTGAGCGGCGTCTAGATGGTCAATGTGTGGGGCAAAGTGTTCTCATGAGTGTCACTGGCCCCTCTCGCGCGCTTGGCAGGGTGTTCGACCGGGTCGCCGATGCCTACGACGCCGGCAGGCCCGGCTACCCCGACGAACTGTTCCGCGCGCTGTCGGAGGTCTCGGGCGTACCGCTGGCCGGCGCGACCGTGGTGGACGTGGGCGCGGGCACCGGCATCTCCAGTCGCGCGCTGCGCGCCCGCGGCGCCAGGGTGGTGGCGGTCGACCCGGGGCGCGAGATGCTCGCCAGGCTCGTGGCGCGCGCCCGTCCCGCCAGGACGGCGCAGCCCCCTGAGGAAGCACGCGCGGGAAGCGACGGCCTGGCCGCGGTCCAGGGTGACGGGAACGCCCTGCCGATCAGGGACGGCGGCGCCGACCTGGTGACCTACGCCCAGTCGTGGCACTGGCTCGACCCCGTGGCCTCCGTCGCCGAGGCGAGGAGGGCCCTGCGGGAGGGAGGCGCGATCGCCGCCTGGTGGAACACGACCGACGCGGGCCAGGCCGACTGGCTGGCCGCCTACGAGGTGCGCCTGGCCGAGTCGTGCCCCACCTACTGGGGCCCCGCGCTGCCCGAGTGGCGGGTGCCGCAGATCGCCGCCGCCCTGCGGGTCGAGGAGCGCTGGCTGCACTGGACCCGCCTGGTGGCCGTCGAGGAGTTCCTGCTCGACCTGCGCTCCCACTCCTACATGGCCGCCCTGACCCAGGAGGCCGCCGACGAACTGGTGGCCAGGCAGCGGGCCGAGCTGATGAGGGTCTTCCCCGACGGCCTGCTCTCCGTGCCGATGCGCGTCTACCTGGCGGTCGGCAGGTGACCGTGAAGCGGCGCACGGGACGCAGGCCGGGAGCGGGCGACACGCGCGGCGAGATCCTCACCGCGGCCAGGCAGGTGTTCGCGGAGAAGGGCTTCGACAAGGCGACGATCCGCGGCATCGCCCGTGGGGCCGCGGTCGATCCCGCGCTGGTCCACCACTACTTCGAGACCAAGGAGGGCCTGTTCGTCGCGGCCATGCGGCTGCCGATCGATCCGGCCCAGGTGGTGCCGCTGGTCCTGGACGGCCCGCGTGAGGAGGTCGGCGAGCGGCTCGTCAGGTTCATCCTGACGGTCACGTCCGACGCCCAGGCCAGGGAGCCGGTGCTCGCGCTGCTCCGGTCGGCGATGACCAACGAGCAGGTCCTCGGCATGATCAGGGAGTTCATCACCAACGCGCTGCTGTATAAGGTGGCCGACGGGCTCGGCGTGTCGCACCTGCGAATGGAGGCGGCCTTCGGCCAGCTCATCGGTGTGGTGCTGGCGCGTTACGTGCTCGCGCTGGAGCCGCTGGCCTCCGCCGACCTCGAGGAATTGGTGGAGCTGCTCGCGCCGACGGTGCAGCGCTATCTGACTCCGTAGAGCAATGTTCTAATATGGCCGTATCGGTGGAAAGTTACTCGCCGGTAGGATGGACGTACGCCGTCTGTGGGAGGAATCGTGCTCTGGGTAGCCATCATCGGGCTCGCGATGACCGTCGCTGCGGTCGCCATGGCGGGCCGTCGAGCGCTGTTCCTGTTCAAGCTGGCCACGGTCGGCCCTCCGGCGCCCGAGCGGATCGCCTACGCCAAGACGCACGCGGGCGCCGAGGCCAAGGCGCAGCTGGTCGAGGTGTTCGGCCAGAAGAAGCTGCTGAAGTGGACGCCCTCGGGCGTGGCGCACTTCTTCGTCATGTGGGCCTTCTTCATCCTGCTGACCGTCTACATCGAGGCCTACGGCTCGATCATCCAGGGCGCGATCACCGGGCGGCCGAACTTCCACATCCCGCTGATCGGCCAGTGGTCGGTGCTGGGCTTCCTCCAGGACTTCATCGCGGTCGCCTGTCTGCTCGGCCTCGTGGCGTTCGCGGTGATCAGGATCAGGAACTCGCCCAAGACCCTGGGCCGTAAGTCGCGCTTCTCCGGCTCCCACCTCGGTGGCGCGTGGCTCGTCCTGTTCATGATCTTCAACATCATCTGGACGCTGTTCCTGGCGCGCGGCGCCGCGGCCGCCAACGGAAACCTTCCCTACGACGGCGGCGCCTTCGTCTCGCTGGCTCTGGGGAACGTCCTGCCCGCCAGCCCGCTGCTCGAAGAGATCGCCCTGCTCCTGCACATCGGCTTCATGCTGGTGTTCCTGGTCATCGTGGTGAACTCCAAGCACCTGCACATCTTCACCGCGCCGCTGAACGTGCTGTTCTCCCGCCGCCCCGACGGGCTGGGCGCCGCGCCCGAGATGACGGTCGACGGCAAGCCCGTCGACTTCGAGGACGAGGACCTCGACCCCGAGAAGCTCGGCAGGGGCAAGATCGGCGACACGACGTGGAAGGGCTTCCTCGACTTCTACTCCTGCACCGAGTGCGGCCGTTGCCAGTCGCAGTGTCCCGCGTGGAACACCGACAAGCCGCTGTCGCCGAAGATGCTCATCCTCGACCAGCGCGACCACGCCTTCAAGGTCGCGCCGTACCTGCTGCAGGGTGACACCAGCCACGCCGACACCGACGTGCTGGCGCTGCTGGAGAAGCCGCTGGTCGGCGAGGACGGCGTCATCCACCCCGACGTGCTGTGGTCGTGCACCAACTGCGGCGCCTGCGTCGAGCAGTGCCCCGTGGACATCGAGCACATCGACCACATCCTCGACATGCGCCGCTACCAGGTGATGGTCGAGTCGTCGTTCCCGTCCGAGGCGGGGGTGATGGTGAAGAACCTGGAGAACAAGGGCAACCCGTGGGGCATGTCCGAGATGAAGCGGGCCGACTGGATCGAGGAGCTCGACTTCGAGGTCACGCTCATCGACGAGAAGATGCCCGAGGACACCGAGTACCTGTTCTGGGTCGGCTGCGCGGGGGCCCTGGAGGACCGGGCGAAGAAGACCACGAAGGCGGTCGCGGAGCTGCTGCACATCGCCGGCGTGAAGTTCGCGGTGCTCGGCCCCGCCGAGGCCTGCACCGGTGACCCGGCCCGCCGCCTGGGCATGGAGTTCCTGTTCAACATGCTCGCCCAGCAGAACATCGAGACGCTGAACGAGGCCGGCGTCAAGAAGATCGTCGCGACCTGCCCGCACTGCTTCAACACCCTCGCCAACGAGTACCCGCAGCTCGGCGGCACCTACGAGGTCGTGCACCACACGCAGCTGCTGTCCAAGCTCGTGGACGAGGGCCTGCTCACCCCGATCACCCCGATCGAGGAGAAGATCACCTACCACGACCCGTGCTTCCTCGGCCGCCACAACAAGGTCTACAGCCAGCCCCGCGACATCATGTCGAAGGTGCCCGGCGTGCAGACGCAGGAGATGCACAGGCACAAGGACAGGGGCTTCTGCTGCGGAGCCGGTGGCGCGCGCATGTGGATGGAGGAGCGCATCGGCAAGCGCATCAACACCGAGCGCGTGGACGAGGCGCTGACCACGAATCCGGACACCGTCTCCACCGCCTGCCCGTTCTGCATGGTGATGCTCGGCGACGCGATCAACGAGAAGAAGAACAGCGGCGAGGCCAAGGAGACGCTGGAAGTCGTCGACGTGGCGCAGCTGCTGATCAAGTCTGTCAAGGGCTGAGTCGGAAGTCCGCAACACCTGGTGTTGCGGACTTTCCCATGTCAGACGCGCGACGAAGCCGAAAAGCTTTCTCCACATAACGGGAAAATCACGGTAACCTCAACGTCGCATGGCTTCATTCGACGGGGAGGGGCTGCGGATGCGCGTCGTCGTGACCGACGCCGAAGTCACCCTGGCTGACGTGCTCTCCCTCAGACTGGCCGTCGACAGACCGCTGAAACCCGGCATGGAGCTGGTCCTGCGCCACCGCGCGACGGGGGTGGAGCGCCGGATCGCGCTGGGCGCGGCGGGTGCGGAGGTGTGCGACGCCGCCCTCGCGGTCTCGCTGTCCCCGCTGACGCTGACCTCGGGCAGGTGGGACGCCTACCTGGGGGACGAGGAGGGCCGCACCCGCATCAGGAGCGTCGACCCCGGCTTCTCCCTCGACCACCTCGACACCTACGCGCTGTCCAGGCGCACGCTCGCCTACAGGGCCTATCGCACCAGGAACGGCTTTCTCGCGCTGAAGATCTGCACGGCCGAGCCGGCCGCCGAGGTGCGCGCGGTCTGGTTCAGGGAGGGCCGGTTCGAGGTCACCGGCCTGCTGGCCTACACGGGGCTCGACGACGACGACTCCAGGCACGAGGCCACGCTCTCGCTGCACCGCAGCGGCCCCGCGCAGTCTCACGACAGGCCGGGCGGCGACACAGGGGAAGGGGCGGCGGAGACCACGGTGGCCGCCGTCGCGACCGTCCAGGGTGTGCGCTTCCACGCGGCCGTCTCGCTGGTCGACGTGGTCGCGGCCGATCCCCAGGGCGCGGGCACATGGAAGCCCTCGCTGGAGGTGGAGGGCGTGCCGGCGCCTCTGCGACTCGCCTCACGGCTCGACGACGTCGACGGCAAACGCCGCCGTCTGCACTATCCGGCGATGCGCGTGGACGGCGTGCCCGTCAGGCCCTGTTACACCGCCGACGACGAACTGCGGATCGAGGTGGGGGTGTGAAGGTCAGCCTCGTCCTCCCCTCCGCCTACGTGATGCGCGGGGACGTGCGCTCGATCCTCAACCTCGCCTCCGACCTGGCCGAGCGGCACGAGGTCGAGGTCATCAGTGTCAGGCGGCAGAAGGAGAAGCCGTTCTTCCCCGTCAGCGGGCAGGTGGCGATGCGCTCGCTGATCGAGGCGAGGCCGGGGTCGAGGCAGTTGCTGCCGCGCGGGCAGATGCGCACCGAGGTGGCGCTGTGGCGGCTGTTGCGCACACTGAAGAGTGATGTTCTCATCACCACCCGGCCTGGAATCAGTGTCCAGGCGGCCAGATCGGCGCCCAGGGAGTGCGTGAAGATCGCCTGGGAGTGGGGGCGGCCTGCCGTACCGGCTCCCGTGAAGCGGTTCTATCCCCGGCTGGACGCGGTGGTGACCTCCACCGAGGCCGCGAGGGACGACTGGCGGCGGCTGCTGGAGACGGCGGGGCCGCCCGTCCACGTAGTGCCCGACGCCCTGCCTGGCGGGTTGTGGCCGCGCTCGCGGATGGACAACAGGATCGTGGCGACCGGCGGGCGCCTCGTGGCCGCCCGTGCCTACGACCGGCTGATCAGGGCCTTCGCGATCGTGGCCGACAAGCGCCCCGACTGGAGGCTGCGGCTGTACGGCTCGGGCCCGGAGGAGCGCAGGCTCCGCGACCTGGTCCGCGACCTGAACCTGCACAACCACGTCTACTTCATGGGGACCACGCCCGACCTGGCGGGGGAGTTCGCCAAGGCGTCGATCGTGGCGACCACGTCACGCGCGGAGACGCTCGGCATGACCGTCCTGGAGGCGATGGGCTGCGGCGTGCCCGTGGTGGGCTTCGACGGGGCCAACGGGCCCGCGGAGTACATCGTGACCGGCTACAACGGCGTGCTCGTGCCCGAGGGCGAGATCGAGATGTACGCCGCGGCCCTGCTCGCGCTGGTCGACGACGACCGTCGGCGCAGGTCCCTCGCCGCCGGGGCGCTCGAGACCGCGACGGGGCACGCGGCGGCCGAGGTCTCGGCGCAGTGGGAACAACTGATCGGTGACCTCCGCTGACTGGGTACCTTTGATGCATGCATGGGTACAGCGGAGACAAGCAGGCTTATCTGACCCGTCTGCGGCGAATCGAGGGTCAGATCAGGGGCCTGCAGCGCATGGTGGAGGACGACGCCTACTGCATCGACATCCTCACCCAGGTCTCGGCGGCCACGCGGGCGCTTCAGGCGGTGGCGCTCGGGCTGCTGGAGGAGCACATCTCCCACTGCGTGACCGACGCGATCAACACCGGGGGCCCGGAGGCCGAGGCGAAGGTCAAGGAGGCTTCGGCGGCGATCGCTCGGCTCGTCCGTTCGTGACTAGTCATCCCGGTCTTCGGTGAGCTATCAGAAAAACCATGTCCCGGACCCCGCGGGAGTCCGGGACTAGGTCAATGTGATGGTCTTCAGCGGCTCGCCGAAGTCCGCAATCCGAGCGCGTCGTCGAGCTCGTCCAAGGTCAACCGCCGCTCGCTGATCGCGACAGCGGTGAGCACCTCGGCGTAGAGCGCAATCTCGTCCAACGCGACACGGTCGTGGACCCGAGAGTCCAGGTCGTCGTGCCCCACCGCGTCGTCCTTCCTTCCGCAGCCCACACCCTCTTCGAGGTTACGGCGGGGGCCCTTCAGGCGACATGGCCCATCAGGGTCATTCCTTGCGTCGCCGCCCTGCCCCCACACGGATCATTTCCCGTTTCCGAGATCACAATTCGGAGAATTCGCGCGCTGGAGCGATATTTACCGAGTAAGGGTGAAATAACGGCATTAGTGGTTTAGATGAGGATCGTCGCGCTCATGGATGAGCCTGTGAACGATCGCGGCCGCTCCAGGAAAGCCGTCGCCCGGCACGGACGCGCCGGTGAGCCGGCACCACGCCAGCCCTGAGGCGTAGGCGGCGCCCAACACCGCGGCGGCTCCCTCTCTGGTGGGCGGCACGGCGTCGAGCCAGCGCGGCCCCACCTCGAACCCGTCGGGCTCGGTGATGTCGCCTCGCGGGGTGGCGAGCCGGGTGTGGACGGCGTGGCGCAGGCGGTGGTCCAGCCAGGCCGCCACGGTGGGCAGGCCCTCGGGGGTGTCGGCGTGGTCGGCCGCGAGCAGCGCGCCTGCCGTCCTGTGCGGGTCGGGGGAGAAGGCCACCGCCTCCAGGAGGTCGCCGACCGTGTGGCGAAGGTGCTCGCCGGGGTCGGTCTCGGCCAGGACGGCCCGCGCCAGGCGGTCGGGCACCCTGGCCAGCCAGGTCCAGCGCAGGGCGTCGTCGGCGGCGGCCGCGCGGGCGACCTCACGCGGGTCGGTGGAGGGCGCCCACTGAGGGACGGCACGCGATCGGGCCGCACCGGTCCGCCCCGTGGCCTCGCCCGAGTGACCCGGCGACCAGCCTGAGGTCTCGCCCGAGTGGCCGGCGGGCGCCCACCCCGTGGTCTCGCCCGGGTGATGCGGTGATCGGCCTGAGGTCTCGCCCGAGTGGCCGGCCGGCGCCCATCCCGAGGTCTCGTGGGAGTGGCCGGTGGTGGTCCGTCCAGGACTTTCGGCCACGGGGGGCGGGGGGAAGGTGGTGTCCCGGTGGACCGGAGGTGGGGTGAGAGGGCCCGTACCGCGCGGTTGCGGGGCCAGGGGTGGCCGGTACGCGGGGAGGGGGCCTGTGGCCGTCTGGTGGTCGAGGCCGGGGTTGCGCAGGATGGGCTCCAGCATCGCGATGAGCGCCTGGGCCCTCGGCGCGAACCGGGCGTCGGCGGCGAGGATCCCCGCCGTGTCGGCCATCAGGGCGGCCAGGCGCAGCGCGGCCCGAGGGGCGTCGGCCCTGACCCGCTCGCCGTACAGGGTGACGAGGGCGGTCAGCGGCGGAGAGGGCAGCCAGCGCACCCACTCGTCGCCGGGCAGCGGGCGGCCGAGGTACTCGCCGAACACCGACAGCAACTGCTCGTTGCCGTCGAAGGCGGGCGCGTAGGCGCACCACATGATCGTGGCCCAGATCGCCGCCACCGTGCCCGGCACGTCGCCCGCGAAGACCTCGCGGAAGGAGCTGAGGGGGAACTCGTCGGCCGAGCGCCTGCCGTCCGCCCTGACCAGGGCGCGGATCTCGGAGGTGAGCGCCGAGGGCACGTCGGGCCCGACGAAGGCCTGGCTGGACCAGCCGCTGAAGGCGAAGTCGGGCCCGCGCGGCACCAGGTGCGGCAGCAGGACGCCGGTGTGCGGCTCGATGCGCGCGGGACAGTGGCGGGGAGGGGCGGTCAGGTGCCAGCGGCCGTCACCGGGATCCTGGAGGTACCAGCGGGCGTGCGCGCCGAAGATCCACCTGCCGCCGTCAGGCGTGGCCAGCGCCCTGGACGCGATCGCGTGGGCGCGCGACTGGAGGGGGAGCGCCGTCCAGCGCGGGTCGGTGACCATCGCGCGGACATCCGCCTCGATGGCCGTGAACCGCATGGCGGCATCGTAGCCCGAGGTAAAGACGAGGCAGAATGTCCGTTATGAGAGCGAAGATTGCCGCGTCCGTGGCCGCCGCCGGGCTGCTGGCGGGTTGTGGGACGGCGTCAGGGCAGGCTCCACAGGCCTCCGCCAAGGCGCTCACCGTCGCAGGGGTGCGCCCGCCCGACCCCGGTGGCGAGATCGGGACGGCGTCGAGCGAGTTCGCCGACACGGCGGAGCTGAGCGCGTGGAGCAAGCTGAGCGACACCGAGGGCGACCTGAACAGGATCGCGAAGCTCGACGTCAACGCCACCGCCAAGAACGCTCTCTACCTCGAGCCCAAGACCTCCACCTGGTTCGACGCCTTCCGTGGGCCCTTCGTCTACCAGGAACTGGCCGGCGACATCGTGATGCACGTACGGGTCAAGGTCGAGGGCAAGAAGAAGAGCCAGCCCGAGCGGAAGTTCTCGCTCGGCGGCGTGATGCTGCGCGTGCCGCAGTCGAACGCGAAGCCGAACTGGGTCTCCGTCACGACGGGCACCGGCGACGCCGCCAAGAGGGTGGAGGCCAAGAGCACGCTGAACGGCAGCTCCAAGCCCAAGGAGGTGGCCGTCAAGGAGGGCTGGATGGAGCTGGTGCTGGCCAGGGCGGGCGGGGTGGTGGCCGCCCTGTACAAGGAGGAGGGCGGCACCTGGAAGGTCGGCCAGCGCTGGGTGAGGGACGACCTGCCGACGGTACTGCAGTGGGGCATCACCGGCTACACCGACTGGGACAGCTACGGCGCGCTCAAGAAGGACGCGGCCAAGGCCAACGCCAAGGCCGTCAAGGGACTGCCCGACGTCAGGATGATCGTGGACTACGCGCGCTTCCTGCGTCCCGCCACGCCGGACGACGCCGACCTGATGACGGTCCCGGACGACGTGCTGGTCAAACTGCTGACGCCTGCCGGTGCCTGAGCGCCTTGGCCATGTACCTGTCGGCGGTCTGCGCGAAGCTCGCCCTGTCGTCGTCGGTGAGCTCGCGCACGACCCTGCCGGGCACGCCGGCCACCAGGACGCCCTGCGGGATCTTCTTGCCGGGCCCGACCAGCGCGCCCGCGGCGACCAGGGTGCCCGCCCCGATCCTGGCCCCGCCGAGCACGATCGCGCCGATGCCGATCAGCGCGCCGGTCTCGACGTGCGCGCCGTGGACCATCGCCTTGTGGCCGAGGCTCACCCTCGGCTCGAGGACGGCGGGCTCGCCAGGATCGGCGTGCAGGCAGCACAGGTCCTGGACGTTGCACTCCTCGCCGACCTCGACGCGCTCGTCGTCACCGCGCAGGACGGAGCCGTACCAGATGCTGGCTCCCCTGCCCACCCTGACGCTGCCGACCACCACCGCACCAGGGGCGATGTAGGCATCGGGGTGAATGTCGGGAACTGCGCCTTCGTCCAGCGCTGCGATGTACATCTTGGACATCGTAGTAGTCCGAGATTTCCCGGGCAGGTATGGCGTTCGGGTTGCGGACTTGGGCAGATGGCAGGAAAGTCATTCCCTGACACGTCGTTGTCGGACCCTCACAAACCGCAAGCCCTCCGCCCAGGCACTCCGCATCACCCGCTACCGGCTGGAGCCGGCGGTTTGCCCCCACGGTCCCGTCTGGTTGAAGGGAGGCCGGTAGCGTGCCCCCACCGCTCGGCCCCGTCCCCCGGTGGAGTGAGGCGTGTCCGCACCGACGGAGGCGGCTCCGTACCCTTGCCGGCCGATGTGCCCAGCGCCATCGCGCTCCGCCTGCCCCGTTCACCTCGTGCGTCGAACATGACTGAAAGTGATCGGTTTTTTCCGTAGAGTTTTCGAAAGGAGGGGTGGCCTTCCTCGACCCTTGGACTGAGGGGAAGCGCCACATACCAGATGACAAACCAGCACGAGAGCTTCCCCGACCTGATGCAGGAAGACTCCTTCGAAGTCGTCATGCGCGGCTACAGCCGTCGTCAGGTACACGACTACATGATCCGCTCACGCAATCAGATCAGGGACCTGGAGGAGCGGCTGGCGCGCGCGATCGACCAGGCCGAGCAGGGCCGCATCGAGCTGGCCGAGGCCAGGCGCCGCATGGTCGAGGCTCCCCAGAGCTACGACGACCTCAGCCCGAGGCTGGCGCAGATTCTCAGGCTGGGCGAGGAGGAGGCGGCCGCCAAGCGTGAGGACGCGGAGTCCGAGGCCGCCAGGCTCCGCGAGACGGCCTCCGCGGAGGCCGAGCGCATGGTCACCTCCGCGCGTGAGACCGCCGACAACATCCTCACCAGCGCGCAGGCCGAGGCGGAGCGCCGCGTGGGCGAGGCGACGGGCGCGGCCGAGCGCATGCTGGCCCAGGCCGGTGCGGACGCCGAGGAGACGCTCACCACCGCCAGGGCGGAGGCCGACGAGACCCTGCGCGCGGCGAGGGCCGAGTCCGACAGGTTGCTCACCACCGCCAGGGCGGAGGCGGAGCAGACCGTCGACAACGCCCGCGCGGAGGCGGAGGCCACGCTCTCCAACGCGCGGGCCGAGGCGCAGTCGGCGCTCGAGGCGGCGCAGCAGCGGGTCACCTCGCTGGACGAGCACGCGGGAAGGCGGGTCACCTACCTGACCGACACGCACGGCGAGGTCGTGCGCAGGCTCAACGAGATCAGCTCGGTGCTGGGCGACCTCATGCGCAGGGAGAACTCCTCGGGCCCGCTGGTCGTCGCCGAGCCCGCGGTGGAGGAGGTCGAGGAGGTGCGGATGATCATCGAGGAGGAGCCCGCCGAGCCCGTCGAGCCCACCGAGCCGGCCCCGCCCGCCGACGACCACGTCTCCGAGGACACCGACGTCAACCTGGGCACGCTGGCCCACAAGTAACCTTCAGCGTCCGTACGGCAGGCCCGCCGGTTCACCGTGATCCGGCGGGCTGCCCGGCTCCTGCCTCGACGAGCGCGTCCCCCGCGGTCGTCCGGTAGTAGAGCACCGAACGGCCCGCGCGGCGGCGCCGTACGAGGTGGGCGTCGAGCAGGATCCTGAGGTGGCGGCCCACCGAGCCCAGCCCCTGGCCGGTCAGCGCCACCAGCTGCGTCGTGCTCTTCGGGGTGTCGAGCAGGACGAGCACCCTGGCGCGGCCCGCTCCGATCAACGCCCCCAGCGCCTGGGGAACAGGGCTGGTGTTCGCCTCGGCCAGGACGCCCGAGCAGGCGTACACCACGGCGTACCGGCTCGGCAGGCTCCACGCGATCCAACCCTGCCTCGGTGTGAGCGGGGTGACGGGGACGAACAGCAGGCGAGCGCCCGAGATCTCCCTTGGCGGGTAGTCCAGGGCGTTGATCCGCAGCCTGCCGTCCCCGAGCCAGCGCATCCCCGGCCGCAGGCCGTCCAGCGCCGTGGCCCAGCCGCCCTGCGTGAGAAGGCTGGTCCTGGCGACGATGTCGGCGTGCAGGACGCGCCTGCGCTGCGGCCACGACGGCAGCACGGTCTCGCTCCACACCCACTCCAGCAGGTCCGCCGCGCGCTCGGGCAGGTCGGAGCGGTGCAACTCGGCCGGTACCGGGCCGCTCGCCGACAGCGCCAGGTCCGAGACGGCGTTCCGCGGCGGGGTGGCGCGGATCCTCGCCAGCTCGTCGGCGAAGGAGGGCTCGTCCTCGCCTGTCGGGGCGGGGGTCAGGAAGTCGGCGGTCCATGTGCGGCCGAGCGCGGCCCTGAGGAGCAGGGCGGTGATCTGGTCGGCCGCCAGTCGCCTCCTGTAGGCGGGCAGATGGGCGTCGAGCCATGCGCGCTGGCCCGGGTGCCCCGCGAGCCCCGCCTGCAGGGCGAACAGGGCCGCGGTCGTCTCGGCCAGGGGAGAGAGCGCGAACCTGCCTTCGGCCATGGTGTCGGCGTTGACCTGCCACCAGCCCACGACAGCCCTCCTTTCGCGCCGGTGCGAAACTCTAACGTTCCCTCGCGGCGGCTCATGAGACTTCCCGCCATGCGGACCTATCGGGAACTGTTCGGAACGCCGGAGTTCACGCCGTTCTTCCTCACCGCCTCGACGCAGGTGGCGGCCTCGACGGCCGGCGGGCTCGCGCTCGGCACGCTCGTGTACGCGGCCACGGGATCGCCGCTGCTGTCCGCGCTCAGCATGTTCGGCGCCTCTCTGGCTCAGGTGGCGGGGGCGGCGGTGCTCCTGTCGGCCGCCGACAGGCTGCCTCCGCGTCTCGCGCTGACAGGTATCGCGCTGGTGTCGGGCCTCGGCACGGCGGCGCAGGCGCTGCCGGGGCTGCCACTGTGGGCGATCTTCGTCATCCTGCTGGCCCTGGGCATGGTCGGCTCGCTCGGCGGCGGGGTACGGCTCGGCCTCCTGGACGAGATCCTCCCCGAGAACGGCTACGTGCTGGGCCGCTCGGTGCTCAACATGTCGACGGGCGCGATGCAGATCTGCGGGTTCGCGCTCGGCGGGGTGCTGCTGACCGTGTTGTCGCCTCGCGGCACGCTCGTGGCGGCGGCGGGCCTCTACCTGGTCGCGGCGTGCCTGGCCAGGTTCGGGCTCAGCGGGCGGCCTGCCCGGGCGGAAGGGCGGCCTTCGGTGGCCGAGACCTGGCGGGCCAACGGGCGGCTGTGGTCGTCGCCGCCGCGCAGGCACGTCTACCTGGCGATGTGGGTGCCCAACGGGCTGATCGTCGGGTGCGAGTCGCTGTTCGTCGCCTACGACCCGCGGCACGCGGGGCTGCTGTTCGCCTTCGCCGCCTTCGGGATGCTGGTGGGCGACGCGGCGATCGGCAGGCTGGTGCCGCACCGGTGGAGGGGGCGGCTCGGCGCGCCGCTCAGGCTGCTGCTCGCCGTCCCCTATCTGGTTCTGGTGCTGGAACCGGGGCTGCCTGTCGCGCTGGCCGTGGTCACGCTGGCGTCGGTCGGCTACTCGGCGGGCCTGCTGCTGCAGGAGCGGCTGGTGGCGCTCACTCCCGCGCAGGCCCGCGGCCAGGCGCTCGGGCTGGGGTCGTCGGGGGTGCTCACCCTGCAGGGCGTGAGCGCGGCGCTCGCCGGCGCCGTCGCCCAGTACACCTCGGCGGGGACGGCGATGGCGGTGATGGCGACGGCCTCCGTCGCGGTGACGCTCGTCCTGGCGCCTGGGCTGCGTCACTCCCCCGAGGAGGGGGCGCCGCGACGTTCAGGGCGGAAGCCCCCGCCCCCGATAGGGTCGGAGACTTCCGCGCCTGGGGGCCCGGTGCCGGAGCCGCCGAGACGCTGAACCCGGCACCGGGCTGCTCTTGGCCTCACCGGAGGCCGGACGCGTGCCGTGGATCCCCCGCCTAGAACGATCCACAGCACGCGCGTCAAGGGGCGGGCCCAGGCCGCCGCTCCTCGTCATTCACTTCTTCGTGGAGGTGGCCGGGACCGGCGAACCCGGTTCGCCGCTCCTGGTCTCTCAGCTGTTCGCGAAGCCCCTCCGGGTCGTCGGCGTCTATGGTCATCGCGCATCCGGCGTCACGCTGCTCGGCGCTGAGCGGGTGGTGCCGCGTGGCCCACCAGCGGCCCGCGTCGCTCCGCCAGATGGTCCAGTGGGGGTACTCCCGGGCGATCTCGGCTAGATGCCGGTCAAAGGACATCTGGTCACCCTTCCCGGGGTCCCCACTCGTGCTTGCCTCTCTCTAGACGGTGCGTCACATCTCTAGAGAAATCAATGATCGCAAGGGACAGGTCAACCTATCGCTTGACATTTCGGCTTGACCTAAGCGTCGAAGTCGTATTGGAGTACGTAGGACGCGGAGTCGAGCACCATCTCGTTGTATTCGACGGGCAGGCCGCCGGTCGTGTAGGCGGTCCTGGAGATCGCTATCACCGGGGTGCCCGCGGGCAGTTCGAGCAGCCGGGCCTCGGCAGGGTGCGGCATGCGGGCGCGCACTTCCTCGGTGAAGTGCGCCGGCGGCAGGCCGAGGTCCCGCAACCGCGCGTAGACCCCGCCGGGACCCGTGTCCTGCAGCGTGATCGCGCTGCCTTCCACCAGGTCGGCGGGAAAGTAGGAGGTGGCCAACTGGACAGGTCTCGTGTCCACCGAGTAGCGGCGGCGTCTGATCCACACGTCGGTGCTGTCGAGGACGCTCGCGGTCGCCTCGCTCGCCTGCTCGCGAACGACCGCCACCTCGTCCACGGTGAAGGGACGGCCGCGCGTGTCGGCGTCCCAGATAGCCCGTCCCTGGCCCCATTGCTCCCTGGACAGGCGTCGCGATCCGTGCCTGCGGATCGGCTTGAACTGTCGCACATAAACCCCCGAACCTCTTTTCGGCACCGCCAGCCCTTCGTTGATCAGCACGGCCAGCGCCTGGCGGGCGGTGGCTCGAGCGATTGCGTGTTCTGCCATGAGCGCGTTCTCGCCCGGTAGTCGGTCCCCGTCGCGCAGCTCGCCGGACAGGATCCTGGCGCGCAGGCCGTCGGCGATGCGGCGATAGATAGGGGGCTCGTGGGGTACCGGGGAGGATTCAGACACGTTTGATCACCCTCTGTCACCAACCGGGTTTGGCGTCTCCAGAGAACTTGCCCCGCCTTGTCCACGATCGCACAGATACGCAGGTTGGTCCCGTGCTTCTTTTGAGTGGATCGTGCCCGTGTGGTGATCCGCGCGAGTTTTCGCAGGCCGTTACTGTGGAACGGTCCTGGCCGCTATAGGGACCTCCACCAGCGGCGAGTAACCAAAGCGGCCAAGACCGCTCCCGCGGTGTTGATCAGCACGTCGTCGATCGAGGAGTGGCGGCCGAGGCGCAGGCCGTACTGCAGCAGCTCGACGGTCAGCGAGGCGGACGCGGCCACGGCCGCCACCCGCGTGAGTCCGGCGAACAGGGCAGAGCGGACGGGAAGCAGCGCGCCCAGGCAGGCGAACACCAGGAGGTTGCCTCCGACCTGCACGAACACTGTCGCCGGCGCGGCGGAGGCGAGCGCGGCCAGGTCGCTGAACGGGACGAGACTGACACCGCTCTGACCGTCGAAGGGCGTGAGGATCATCCAGATCCAGGGGGCCGTGCCTGCGACGATGCCCACGTCGGCCACCGCCGTGCGCGTGGGCGCGGGATGTCCGCGGTGCCGGCGGGTCCGGGCGAGTGTCAGGGCGGCCAGGACGGCCAGCGGCACCCCCAAAAGCCCAGCAATGACGATATTTCCCCACAATTCCCAGGTTTGGCCCACCGGACCATAATGCGGGTTGAGGGAAACGCAATACTGTCCGAAAGGACAGCCAAATCTCGGGGCCCATGGGACAAGTCAGATGGACCGGGTCAGCGCCCGCGACACCCCCAGGGCCGCGGTCTTCACCGCGGGTGCCAGCCGGGTCGGGTGGAAGCGGGCCAGCGGCACCGACACCGAGAGCGCGGCGACCACGGCCCCTCCGCTGAAGACCGGAGCGGCGATGCACGCCCCTCCGCGCTGCGCCTCCTCCCGCTCGTAGGCCAGCCCCGCCGCCTGCACCTGGCCGATGACCTCCTCCAGGCGCTTGGGATCCACGATCGAGTGCGGGGTCAGCCTGCGCAGCGGCCGCGAGAGCACCTCCTCGATGAACTCGGGCCCCGAGTAGGCCAGCAGCGCCTTGCCCACCCCCGTGCAGGTGAGCGGCAGCCGCCCGCCCACCCGCGAGGGCAGCGAGAACGACTCGTGGCCGCGGATCTTCTCGACGTAGACCACGTCGAGCCCGTCGCGCACGCCCAGGTGGATCGTCTCCCTGGTGGCCTCGTAGAGATCGTGCATGAACGGCAGCGCGGCATGGCGCAGGTCGCGTTCGAGAGGGACGATGCTACCTAGCTCGAACAGCCGGCGGCCGAGGTAGTAGCCGTTCTCCTTGCGCGCGACCGCGCCGATCTCGGTCAGCTCGTTGAGCAGCCGGAAGGCGGTGGTCTTGGGGAGATGGCAGTGCTGGGCGACGTCCATGAGCCTGAGCGGCCCGCCGGTGGGACGGAACGCGTCCAGCACCAGCCACGACTTCTCCAGCATCGACAGACGATCGGGGTTCCGTGTCACGGAACGCATTCTTGTCCCCGACCGCCGGGAAGTTCTATACCCCTTGGTGGAGGAATGATGTCATTTGAGCAGGTAGCCCACTTCATCGGTGGCTCATGGGTGGCCGAGGGCGAGCCCTTCCCGTCCTATGACCCGGTGACAGGTCAGGTCAACAGGCAGGTCCACGAGGCGGACTCGGCCGTCGTGGACGAAGCCGTGCGCGCCGCGAGGCAGGCGGCGCCAGGGTGGGCCGCCCTGCCCGTCGCCGAGCGGGCCGCATGGATGCGCCGCCTGGCCGAAGGGATCGAGGCCCGCTTCGACGATCTGGTCGCCGCCGAGATCGCCGACACCGGCAAGCCCCTTGAGCAGACCCGCACCCTCGACATCCCGCGCGGCGCGGCCAACTTCCGCGCCTTCGCCGAGATCGCCGCCCAGCGTCCCTCCGAGGCCTTCCACCTGACGGACGTGCTCAGCTACACCGTGCGCAGGCCGCTCGGCGTGGTCGCGGTCGTCGTCCCGTGGAACCTGCCGTTCCTGCTGATGACGTGGAAGCTCGGGCCCGCGCTGGTCGCGGGCAACACCGTCGTGGTCAAGCCGTCGGAGAACACCCCAGGCTCGGCCGCCCTGTTCGCCCAGGTCTGCGCCGACGCCGGCCTGCCGCCCGGGGTGGTCAACGTGATCCACGGGTACGGCACGACGGGCCAGCTCCTGGTCTCGCACGAGGGGGTCGACGGCGTGACCTTCACGGGCTCCACCCGCACCGGATCGTCGATCATGAAGTCGGTGGCCGACAGGGTCAAGCCGATCTCCTTCGAGCTGGGCGGCAAGAACGCCGGCCTGGTCTTCGCCGACGCCGACCTGGACAGGGCGGTCGAGGGCAGCGTGAGGTCGGTGTTCACCAACGGCGGCCAGGTGTGCCTGTGCACCGAGCGGCTCTACGTCGAGCGCCCGATCTTCGAGGAGTTCTGCGCCAGGCTGGCCGAGAGGGCGGCGTCGGTGACCCCGCAGCCGATGATCTCCGCCGAGCACAGGGAGAAGGTCCTGTCCTTCTACGCGCTCGCCCGCGACGAGGGCGCGAAGTTCCTGACCGGCGGGGGCGCGCCCGAGGGGCCCGGATACTTCGTGGAACCCACCGTGGTGACCGGGCTGCCGGAGAGCTCGCGCTTCAACAGGGAGGAGATCTTCGGACCTGTCTGCCACGTGAGCCCCTTCGACACCGAGGGGGAGGCGGTCGCGCTGGCCAACGACTCCGACTACGGCCTGGCCGCCACCCTGTGGACCACGAGCCTCGACAGGGCCCACCGCGTCGCCCAGCGCCTCGAGGCGGGGCTCGTCTGGGTCAACACCTGGTACCTGCGCGACCTGCGGACCCCGTTCGGCGGCGTCAAGCTGTCCGGCATCGGCCGCGAGGGCGGCACGCAGTCGCTCGACTTCTACTCTGAGCCCACCACGATCACGATCAAGCTGGAGTCTTCCGATGAATGACGAGTGGTCCGAGGCCGTCGACGTGCGCACCCAGGCGGCCGACCGGCTGCTCGAGGCGGTGCGCTCGGGCAAGCCGTGCGCGCCCGTCAGGGACCTGGTCGCGACAGCCGGGGAGGGCTACGCCGTACAGGAGATCAACACCCGCAGGGCGCTGGAGGAGGGACGCAGGCTGGTCGGGCGCAAGATCGGCCTGACGAACCTCGCCGTGCAGAAGCAGCTGGGCGTGGACTCTCCCGACTTCGGCATGCTCTTCGCCGACATGGCCTACCTGGACGGGCTGCCGGTGCCGTACGAGAGGTTCCTGCAGCCGAGGGCGGAGGCGGAGGTCGCGCTGGTGCTCGGCCGCGACCTGGTCGGCGGGCCCTTCACGGTCGCCGAGGTGATCAGGGCCGTGGACTTCGCGCTGCCCGCGATCGAGATCGTCGACTCGCGCGTCGCCGACTGGGACATCACGCTGGCCGACACCATCGCCGACAACGCCTCCAGCGGGGCCTTCGTGCTCGGCAACACGCCCGTGGGGCTGCGCGGGCTCGACCTGCGGCTGGCGGGCATGACGATGACCAGGCGCGGACAGGAGGTCTCCACGGGCGCGGGCGCGGCCTGCATGGGGCACCCGCTCAACGCCGCCGTCTGGCTGGCCGACACCCTGGGCGCGGGTGAGCACCCCCTGCGCGCCGGTGACGTCGTGCTGACGGGGGCGCTGGGCCCCGTCGTGCCGGTGGAGGCGGGCGACGCCTTCGAGGCGGTCATCGACGGGCTCGGCTCGGTGCGGGCGGTGTTCGCGTGAAGATCGCGATCATCGGATCGGGCAACATCGGGACCGACCTGATGTTCAAGGCCCTGCTGTCGAAGAAGGTCGAGGTCGTGGCGATGGCGGGGATCGACCCCGACTCGGACGGCCTGGCGAGGGCGCGGCGCAGAGGGCTGGAGACCACCTCCTCGGGGGTGGAAGGACTGGTGTCGCTGCCCTCGTTCGCCTCGGTCGACGTGGTGCTCGACGCCACCTCGGCGGGGGCGCACGCGCGCAACGCCGAGGCCGTCCAGGCGCACGGCAAGCGGGTCATCGACCTCACGCCCGCCGCGCTCGGCCCCTACGTGGTGCCGTCGGTCAACCTCGAGGAGCACCTGGACGCGCCCAACCTCAACATGGTGACGTGCGGAGGGCAGGCGACGATCCCCATCGTGGCGGCGGTGTCGTCGGCGGCTCCCGTGCTGTACGCCGAGATCGTGGCCTCCATCGCGTCCAGGTCGGCGGGTCCGGGGACCCGCGCCAACATCGACGAGTTCACCACGACCACGGCCAGGGCGCTGGAGCGGGTGGGCGGCGCGGGACGAGGGAAGGCGATCATCGTGCTGAACCCGGCGGAGCCGCCGCTGATCATGCGGGACACCGTCTACTGCCTGGTGGAGTCGTGCTCGGAGGCCGAGGTGGTCGCCTCGGTCGAGGCGATGGTGGCCTCGGTGCAGGAGTACGTGCCTGGCTACCGGCTCAAGCAGGAGGTGCAGTTCACCAAGGTGGGCGACGACGAGCCGGTGCGGACGCTCGCGCCAGGAGCGAGAGGCGGGGTGAAGGTGAGCGTGTTCCTGGAGGTGGAGGGGGCCGCGCACTACCTGCCCGCCTACGCGGGCAACCTGGACATCATGACGGCCGCCGCGCTGCGGACCGCCGAGCGGCTTGCGGAGGTCGGGGCATGAGGGTCTACGTCCAGGACGTGACGCTGCGGGACGGCATGCACGCCATCCGGCACCGCTACAGCACCGCCCAGGCCGTCTCCATCGCCAAGGCGCTGGACGAGGCGGGCGTGGCCGCGATCGAGGTGGCGCACGGCGACGGCCTGGCCGGAGGGAGCTTCAACTACGGCCCCGGCGCCCACACCGACGAGGAGTGGATCGAGGCCGTCGCCGGAGCCGTACGGCGGGCCAGGCTCACCACTCTGCTGCTGCCCGGCATCGGCACCATCGAGGACCTCAGGAGGGCCCACGCGCTGGGCGTCACCTCGGTGCGGATCGCCACGCACTGCACCGAGGCCGACATCTCCGCCCAGCACATCTCCACCGCCCGCGAGCTGGGCATGGACGTCGCCGGGTTCCTGATGATGGCGCACATGGCCCCGCCCGAGGTTCTCGCCGAGCAGGCGAAACTCATGGAGTCGTACGGCGCGCACTGCGTCTACGTGACCGACTCGGGCGGCGGTCTCACCATGGACGGCGTCCGCGACCGGATCAGGGCCTACCGCGACGCGCTCAGGCCGGAGACCGAGATCGGCATCCACGCCCACCACAACCTGAGCCTGGGCGTGGCCAACTCGGTGGTGGCGGTGGAGAACGGCTGCACCAGGGTGGACGCCTCGCTGGCCGGCATGGGGGCGGGCGCGGGCAACGCGCCGCTCGAGGTGTTCGCGGCCGTGGCCGACCTCATGGGCTGGGAGCACGGCTGCGACCTCTACGCGCTGATGGACGCGGCCGACGATCTGGTCAGGCCGCTGCAGGACCGTCCCGTGCGGGTGGACAGGGAGACGCTGACGCTCGGCTACGCGGGCGTCTACTCCAGCTTCCTGCGCCACGCCGAGGCCGCGTCGGAGAGGTACGGCGTGGACACGCGCGCCATCCTCGCCGAGGCGGGCCGCCGCCGTATGGTCGGCGGGCAGGAGGACATGATCGTCGATATCGCATTGGACCTGACCAAATGAAGCTCGCCCAGGCGCTGCACGAGGCCGCGCTCAGCAGGACGCCGATTCCACAGCCTGTGGACGACTTCGACGTCGCCACCGCCTACGAGATCCAGGAGGAGCTCCTCACCCTGCGCGGCGAGCCGCTCTCGGGGGTCAAGCTGGGCTTCACCAGCGAGGGCAAACGCCGCCAGATGGGGGTCAACGACCTCATCCTGGGGCGGTTGACGCCGTCGATGGCCGAGATCGACGTGGCGAAGTACATCCACCCGAGGGTCGAGCCCGAGGTGGCCTACCTGGTGGGGCGCAGGATCGAGACGGTCGAGGACGCCCTGAGGCCGGGCGCCGTCGTGGCCGTCGCGGCGGGGCTCGAGGTGATCGACTCGCGCTACGAGAACTTCAGGTTCTCGCTGGAGAGCGTGATCGCCGACAACACCTCGGCCGCGGGCTACGCGATCGGGCCGTGGAAGGCCTACGACCCCGACGACTGGAACCTCGGCGTGCTCTTCGAGATCGACGGGCGTCCCGTGCACGTCGGGTCCACCGGCGCCATCCTGGGCGATCCGCGCAGGGCGGTCGTGGAGGCGGCGCGGCTGGCCGTACAGGTGGGGCTGGCGATCGAGGAGGGCGCCCTCCTGCTGGCGGGCGCGGCCACGCCCGCCGAGCCGCTGCGCGAGGGCGCGCGCGTCCAGGTGGAGATCCAGCGCCTCGGGAAGGTGGTGCTGTGATGCTGGTCGAGGGCATGGCCACACCGAGAGGCAGGTTCCCGCACGTCAAGCAGGCAGGGGACTTCCTCTACGTCTCCGGCACAAGTTCTCGGCGGCCCGACAACACGTTCGCGGGCGTGGAGGCGGACGAGATGGGGACCACCGATCTCGACATCCGCGCGCAGACCAGGGCCGTGATCGAGAACATCGGCGACATCCTGCGAGCCGCGGGAGGGGCGCTCGGCGATCTGGTCCAGATCACCACCTACCTGGTGAACATGAACGACTTCAAGGGCTACAACGAGGTCTACGGCGAGTTCTTCGACGAGACAGGGCCCACCCGCACGACGGTGGCGGTGCACCAGCTGCCGCACCCTCACCTGCTGATCGAGATGCAGGCCGTGGCCTACCTACCAAAGGAGCGATCATGATTCCGCCCATCGACTTCACCAAGTGGATCGACGAGCACTCCCACCTGCTCAAGCCGCCGGTGGGCAACAAGGTGGTCTTCGAGCAGGCCGACGACTTCATCGTGATGGTCGTCGGCGGCCCCAACCAGCGCACCGACTTCCACGTCGACCCCTACGAGGAGCTGTTCTTCCAGATCAAGGGGAACATGCGGCTCAACGTCATGACGCCGGAGGGCCCTGACACCGTCCACATCCGCGAAGGTCAGATGTGGCTGCTGCCGGGCAACATGCCGCACTCCCCGCAGCGCGAGGCCGACTCCGTCGGCCTGGTGATCGAGAGGATCCGCGAGGAGGGCACGCTGGAGCGGTTCCGCTGGTACTGCCAGGAGTGCAACGCCGTGGTGCACGAGGTCGAGCTGCAGGTGCGCGACATCGTCAAGGACCTGCCGCCGGTCTTCGCCGCCTTCTACGCCGACGAGAAGGCGCGCACCTGCGACAACTGCGGGGCTCTGCACCCCGGCAAGGGATAGTCGTTGATCACCGACATCCACACGCACCACGTCCCCAAGGGCTGGCCCGACCTGGGCTGGCCGGGGGCGCCGCGGCTGCGGATCGACTCCGAGCGCGAGGCGATGATCCTCGTGGGCGACAGGGAGTTCAGGAGGGTCCAGGACGACTGCTGGGACCCTGAGGCGCGGGCCAGGACGATGGGCGTGGACAGGCAGGTCGTCTCCCCCACGCCGGTGTTCTTCGCCTACGACCGCCCCGCGGGCGAGGCGGTCCGCGCCGCCCGCGTCTTCAACGACCTCAGTCTTGAGATCTGCGCCGACGAGCGGTTCATCCCGTTCTGCCAGGTGCCGTTGCAGGACCCCGACCTGGCCTGCGAGGAGCTCGACCGCTGCCTCGCCAACGGGCACAGGGGCGTCGAGATCGGCAACCACGTCGGTGACAGGGACCTCGACGACGAGGGCGTGGTGCAGTTCCTCCAGCACTGCGCCGACAGGAACGCGCCCGTCTTCGTCCACCCGTGGGACCTGCCCTCGGGGCCCCGCGTGGACAGATGGATGGCGCAGTGGCTGGTCGGCATGCCCGCCGAGACCCACCTGTCGATCCTCGCGATGATCCTCGGCGGCGTCTTCGACAGGGTCCCCGAGTCGTTGAGGATCTGCTTCGCCCACGGCGGCGGCTCCTTCGCCTTCTGGCTCGGCCGTTTCGAGAACGCCTGGCATCGCAGGAACGACGTCATCGGCACCTCCGAGCACCCGCCTTCGCACTACCTCGACCGCTTCAGCGTCGACTCCGTCGTCTTCGACGAGCGGGCGTTGCGGCTGCTGGTGGACACCATGGGCGAGGACCGCGTGATGCTCGGCTCCGACTTCCCCTATCCGCTGGGCGAGACCCCCGTGGGCGCCGTGGTCAGGGAGGCGGCCTTCCTTTCCGACGAGGCCCGCGCCAGGATCCTGGGAGGGAATGCGGCGATATTTCTGGGAGAACACCGTGAATCGTGATGACTGTCTGGCTCTCGACGCGGCGGATCCGCTGAAGGCGTTCAGGGACGAGTTCGTGCTGCCCGAGGGGGTCGTCTACCTCGTCGGCAACTCCCTGGGCGCGCTGCCCCGCCGTACGTCCGAGAGGGTGCGGCGCGCGGTCGAGCAGGAGTGGGGCCGTGAGCTGGTGGGCGGGTGGAACAGCGCGGGCTGGTACGCCCAGCCGCTCACCACGGGCGACAGGCTCGCCCCGCTGATCGGCGT
This sequence comes from Nonomuraea recticatena, assembly GCF_039533245.1. Classification (NCBI taxonomy): domain Bacteria; kingdom Bacillati; phylum Actinomycetota; class Actinomycetes; order Streptosporangiales; family Streptosporangiaceae; genus Nonomuraea; species Nonomuraea recticatena. Next base: position 153,137 of record NZ_BAAATE010000009.1, read on the forward strand.
GGGCCCCGGCTCGGTGGTGGTCGGCAACACCACGTCGATCGCGGTCTACCAGGCGGTGGCGGCGGCGTTGCGGCTGAACCCCTCGAGGAACGTCGTGGTCGCCGACGTGACGAACTTCCCGACCGACAACTACGTCCTCGAGGGCCTCGGCTGCGAGATCCGCGACATCTCCGAGGGTCTTCACGACGACGTGGCGGTGGTGCTGCTGTCGGAGGTGAACTACCGCACGGGCGAGCGCTACGACGTGGCCGAGATGACGGCGAGGGTGCAGGCGGCGGGCGCGCTGATGGTCTGGGACCTCTGCCACAGCGTCGGCGCGCTCGAGATCGACGTCTCGGCGGCCGACTTCGCGCTCGGCTGCACCTACAAGTACCTCAACGGAGGGCCGGGCGCCCCCGCGTTCCTCTACGTGAACCCGCGTCACCACGAGGCCGCGGAGAACGTGCTGTCCGGCTGGTACGCCCACGCCGAGCCGTTCGCCTTCGAGCCGCGCTTCAGGCCAGCCGACGGCATCAGGCGCTTCACGGTCAGCACCCCGCACGTGCTGTCGTTCGCCGCGCTGGAGGCCTCGCTCGACGTATGGGAGCGGGTGGACCTGGCACAGGTGCGCGCCAAGAGCGTCCAGCTGACCTCGCTCTTCGTCGACCTGGTCGGCGACGCGCTGGAGCTGGCCTCGCCCCGCGAGCCCGAGCGCAGGGGCAGCCAGGTCAGCTTCTTCCACCCCGACGGCTACCCGGTGATGAGGGCGCTGATCGACAGGGGGGTGCACGGCGACTTCAGGGCGCCCGACATCCTCCGCTTCGGCTTCGCGCCGCTCTACATCAGGCACGTGGACGTCTACGACGCCGCCCAGACGCTGCTGGAGGTGCTGGACAAGGAGCTGTGGCGCGACGAGAAGTACGCCCAGCGGCTCGCCGTCACCTGAGCGACCCATCGGCCTCCCTCTCAGGAGGGAGGCCGGAGTTCACCGGTACAGGCGATCCGGAGATCCGGTGTTCTCGACAGGATCGAGGACATGAACAAGAGCCTCCCCGCGGCCCTCGCGCTCGCCTCCCTCGCCACCTTCGTCACCGCCTCCGTCGTCGGGGCTCCCGCGCACGCCTCCGTCAAGGACTGTCCGGTCCCTCCGCCCGCCGTCGACCCCGTCGTCAAGGTGCCGCCGATCAACGAGGCGGCGCTCGCCAGGAGCATCGAGAAGCTGCCCGCGCCCGACGCCACCGCGGCGATCGTCCGCGTGGGCGGCACGAAGGGCACGTGGAAGGGCGTCACGGGGGTCGGCGACCTGCGCGCCGAGCGGCCCGCCAGGGACGACGTCCGCTTCCGCGCAGGCAGCGTCACGAAGATGTTCACCACCGCCGTCGTGCTCCAGCTCGTCGCCGAGGGCAGGGTGTCGCTCGACGGCGCCGTCCAGGAGTACCTGCCCGGCCTGCTTCCCGCCGACTACCCGGAGATCACCGTGGGCCAGCTGCTCAACCACACCAGTGGCCTGCCCGCGCCCGAGATCGACGGCGGCTTCGAGGAGGTCTACAGGACCAGGTTCAAGACCTGGACGCCAGAGGAGTACGTCGCGCTGGCCGTCAAGAACCCGGTCGAGTTCACGCCCGGGACCAGGCAGCACTATCTCAACACCAACACCTTCGTCGCCGGCCTGCTCATCGAGAAGGTCACGGGCCGCTCCTACGAGCACGAGGTCACCACCCGCATCCTGCGCCCGCTCGGCATGCGCGACAGCTACCTGCCCGGACGGTCGGTGCACATCCGCGGCAGGCACAACCACGGCTACCAGGTCGTGTCCGCCGGCTTCCCCGGCTCGATCCGGTACGGCGACGCGTCCGTCGTGGACATGACCGCGACCAGCGTCACCTCCACCTGGGCTTCTGGCGACCTGATCTCGACCGCCCGCGACCTGGAGAGGTTCGTGAACGCGCTCTTCTCCGGCGAGGTCGTGCCGCCCGCCCAGCTGGAGCCGATGTTCACCGTCCCGAGGGTGACGGCGTTCGGCGGGTGCGACCCCGCCGTGTACACCTCAGGCATGTCCAGGATGGTGCTGCCCGGCGGGCAGGTCGCCTACGGCAAGACGGGCGCCAGGTACGGCTTCTCGGCAGGCGTGGGCGCCACCCGCGACCTGAGCAGGACCGTCGTCTACTCCATCAACTCCACCGACGCCAAGTCCTCGGGCCAGAACCAGCGCGGCCTGGGCGTGGCGCTGGCCGCGCTGGTTCCGTAACGCGGAACCAGGCATTGGGGAACGGGACGCGCACCCATCACTCTGGGGCGCATCCCCCGAAAGGTCACAAGATGATCAGAGCGACTCTGGCCACCACCGCCTGCCTGGCAAGCCTGCTGGTGGCCGCCCCCGCGCAGGCCGAACCCGACGACGCCTTCCCCACCGTCTGCGGTGACCGCCGCCCGAGCGACCCCGCCCCCGGCGAGTACGGCATGCAGCTCGACGGCACGTTCCGCCACCCAGCACTCACCCCCGCGGGCGAGGAGCGCTTCTCCTTCCCCGGCGGCGCCCAGGACCTCTTCCCCAAGACCAAGGGCTACGACCCGAAGAGCCACGTCGAGGGCCCGATCAAGGTGGAGGCCTCCTACAGGGGCGCGGACTTCACCCCCGACTACTTCCACACCTGGCAGAACGTCGTCGACTTCGACGGACGCCGCTACCTGTTCCAGTACGACCGCACAGAGGCCCGTGTCTACGACGTCACCGACGTGCGCAAGGTGAAGATCGTCGAGAGCCTGACCGGCAAGGACTGGAAGGCCGCCGACTACTGGGGCGCGGCCACCATCCAGTGGCGCGACGGCCACTACGTGATGATCCAGTCCTTCGAGCAGAAGCGCCAGGTCGACCAGCTCGGCGACAGCGTCGAGAAGAGCAAGTTCCACAACCCCTCGGGCGTGGAGCAGCTGCGCGGCGAGACCACCTTCAAGGGCTTCAAGGTCTACCGCCTGGACGGCCCGCGGAGGAAGGACTGGAAGCTGCTGTCCACGGTGACGACCGACCCCACGCTGAGCGACCCGAAGCCGGGCGTGCAGCAGGGCTCGGGCTCGCTGGACGTGCCGTACTGGACCGGCGGGAAGTACATGTTCATCGCCGTCGCCCCGCTCGACACCTGGCGCAACACCGAGGTGCCCACCTACCTCTACTCGCCCGGCTACCAGGCGTGGGACATGTCCGACCTGAAGCGGCCGAAGAAGGTCGGCGAGTGGCACCGCAAGGGCCAGGTCGCGGGGGAGGAGGCCGCCTACGCCAAGAACCCGCGCTGCGGCAACCAGACCTCCTGGATGGGCGCGCGCATGCCGTTCTTCGTCTCAGGCAGGTACGGCTTCGCCGCGCTCGGCGGCTACGGCCTGTCGATCCTCGACATCTCCGACCCGGCGAAGATGAAGGAGATCGGCCACCTCGACCTGCCGATGTCGGTCGGCGGCACGGAGGCCGACAACGTGGACGTCTCCCAGTACGAGAAGACCGGCATGGTCTACGTCTCGGGCTACCCGCTCGGCGAGGACTGCCACGAGCCCTACAAGGACGTCTTCCAGGTCGACGCCCGCGACCCGCGCCACCCGCGGATCGTCGGCACGCTGCCCAGGCCCGCGCCGGCGGCGGGCGCCCCGTTCGCCGACTACTGCCAGCGCGGCGGCAGCTTCGGCCCCAAGCGGTCGGGCTCCTACACCTCGCCGGGAGAGCCGAAGCAGGGCCTGCTGACCTACGCCTTCTACAACGCGGGCGTGCAGTTCTTCGACACCACCGACATCAGGCGGCCGAAGCGGGTCGCGCAGTTCGTGCCCAGCGGGTTCAGCAAGGGCGTGCCTGACTACGCGCTCGGCAACCAGACCCACGCCATCTACGTCGAGTGGGACCGCAAGATCGTCTGGGTGTTCACCAACGACGGCATCTACGCCGTCTCCTCGGCCAAGCTGCTGGGCGCGCCCACGTTGGGCAGGCCCCTGGCGCCGTACCGGAATTCGGACAAGTAACATCAGGGTGCCCACAAGGCACCCATGTACGTCCGCGGCTCCGTGCGGCCTGCACACCCGCGGGTCTCCCGGAGCGCGCCCAGCTTCCGGGAGACCCCCGCCATGCTGCTGACCTTCGCGGTCACCGCACTCGTCATGATCATGATCCCCGGGCCCGACGCGGCCCTGATCATGCGCAGCTCCCTCACGCACGGCCGCGTGGCCGGGCTGCTCACGATGGCCGGCGGGCTGCTCGGCCTCGCCGTCCACGCCACCGCCGCCTCGCTCGGCCTGTCGGCGCTGCTGGCCGCCTCGCCGACCGCCTTCACCGTGCTCAGGTGGATCGGCATCGCCTATCTGGTGTGGCTGGGCGTGCAGTCCTTCCGCGCCAAGCCGAAGGAGGCGGCGCGCGACGCGGGCCGGCGGCACATCCGCAATGGCTTCTTCTCCAACCTGCTCAATCCGAAGGTGCTGCTCTTCCAGGTCACCTTCCTGCCGCAGTTCATGACGGGAACGAACGACGCGCTGCTGCTGTCGGCCGTCTTCGCGGGGCTCTACGCCGCCTGGTTCGCGCTCTACGTGCTCGTGGTCGACCGCGTGGGCGCGCTGCTGCGCACGCCCCGGGTGCGGCGGCGCGTCGAGCGGATCACCGGCGTGCTACTGGTCGGCTTCGCCCTGCGCCTGGCTGTTCAGTAGCTTGATCGCCCGTTTCGGGGCGATCGCCCTGTAACTCTCCTCGACCCAGTCGAGCAGCAACTCGACGTCGGGCAGGGCGCTCTGGAACGGGACCGTCACCCAGCCCGCCTTGCCCAGGCCGTAGCCGCTGGGCTCGGCGCCCTCGACGGTCAGCGCGTGGCCGTGCGCCTCGGACTGGAGCTTGACCCCGAAGGAGGGGTTCCACTTCTCGGTCGGCTCGTCGATGCCGAGAAACAGGAAGACCTTCTTGTTGACCTTGATGACCCGATCGCCCCAAGGGAAGTCCTCGTGGGTCTCAGGCAGGCTGAGCGCGAAGTCGCGCATGGTCTGCCTGACGGCGTGCCAGTCGCTCATGGTTCTCTTCTACCCCTGAGCTCCGACAGTTTGGCCTCGATGGCCGGTCTGATGCGGTCGCGGGCCTCCATGCGGGGCACGCCGTCCATCAGCATCCTGTCGTAGCCGGTGTCGAGGTGGCGGATCGAGGCCACGACGGCGAGCGTGATCGCGTTCTCGTCGAGGGCCTTGGCGGCGGCCGTGCGCCCCACCCTGCCGCTGCCGCGCAGGGCGGCGTGGGCGGCGATCGAGTCGGCGCGCCCTGGAGGGCAGGCGGGGAAGAGCCGCAGGATCTCGGCGGCCATCCTGGTCTGGTAGTCGAGGTCCTGCTCGGCCCTGCGCTCCCTGTCGCGGTCGCGGCGGCGCAGGCGTACCTCCTCGTCGCCCAGGCACTGCTCCTCGGCGCGCGCCAGCGCGGCCTCCTCGACCAGCACCCCCTGGCGCTGGTAGACCTTGCGCCGCCTGTTGTACTGGACCACCACCGCCGACAGCCCGCTCTCCTTCTTGGCCCTGCGGCTCAGCGCGGCGTTCCCCGAGGGGAGGAAGACCAGGTGGTCGAGGTCGGCGCAGGTGAGGCAGTGCGGGCGGTCGTCCTCCATGATCAGGTAAGGGCCCGTGTCGCCGCACGTGGCGCAGGTCCACGTCTCGAGCGGCGCGACCACGACCAGGTCGGGCGCCTTGCTCTGCCGTTCGGCCAGCTGCTTCACCCGCGCGTCGCTGAGGGCGGGCGAGATCCAGTGGACGCGGAAGGAGCCCTGCTCGCCTGAGGAGGTGAAGCGCAGCTCCCTGCGCTCCCTGCTGCCTGACAGGTAGGGCGTCTCCATCGGCCGCAGCCCCTTGGACAGCGCCCATTCGCGCAGCGCGGCGGCCGCGTCGAGCAGGCGCGCGTCGTCGACGGCCGCCAGCTCGCCGAGCGTGGCCGACCTGCCCTGTCTCCAGGTGTCGACATGGCGGCTGTGCAGCCAGCGCAGGCCGGTGACGACGTCGATGAAGGTGACGTACTTGCGGGTGGTGAGCGCGATCTCGGCCGCGTCCGCGACCCTGCGCGCCAGGTTCGGTCGGCTCACAGCATCCCAGTTTGCCGGGAGATGGCGGGTGGTCAGGAGTCGCTTGGGACGATCGGGGCTAGGTCATCACCGTGCGCGTGACCGTGCTGGTGCTCCTCATGCTCGTCACCTCCTGCGCCTCCGCCTCCACGCCGGTCGTCAGCGGGGTGTTCGGCAGCAGGCCGGTCATCGAGCTGCCCTCACAGCGCCCTGGCGGTACGCCCGAGATCAGCGTGCTGGCCGAGGGCAGGGGGCCGCGCACGAGTCCGGGGGACGTGGTGGTGGCCGAGGTCGTGATCCGCGGATGGAGCGGCGACGCGACCCCTCTCAACACCTACGACGCCGGCAGGCCCCTCACGGTCGTCTTCGGACGCGACGACGTTCCCGGGACCTGGGAGCGGGTGCTGATCGGCCGCAGGGCGGGCAGCAGGGTGATGCTGGTCGGCCCCGCCCGCCTCGCCTACGGCGGGGCGGGAGCGGGACAGGACGACCCGCTCGTGCTCGTCTTCGACATCCTCGGCGGCTATCCGCCCGACGCCAGGCTGGTCGGCGAGGAGCTCCCGAGGCTCGCAGGCCCCGCACGCTCCGGCACGCTGATCGACGGCTCGGGGCGCCAGGTCGGCCCAGGCTCCACGGTGGTCGTGCAGTACGTCGCCACCCGCGGGCCGGGGCGCGAGGTCGTGGCCTCCTCCCGCGCCGACGGCGGGCCGAGGGCGTTCGTGCTGAAGGAGGGCGCCGTGCCGTCCGAGTGGGTCGAGGGGCTGGTCGGCAAGCGGGTGGGGAGCAGGGTCGCCGTCACGCGGGGCTCGGTGGTGACGGTGATCGACATCATCGACCTCGTGTGAAAGGGCCCCCGGACGCGCCCGGGGGCCCTTTGCGGAAGGAGATCAGCCGCAGTGCTCGAACGGGCTGTCGTAGACGTAGGAGCCCGCCTTGCCTCCCCACTTCACGCACTTGCCGGCCGCCGCGGCTCTGACGGGTCCCGCGTAGTAGGAGAAGTTGCCCGAGTCGGTTATCCGGCTACTGCCCTGCACCTCCAGATAGGCGGCGGTGGCGGTGGCGGAGCCGAGCGAGGTCTTCTTGATCGTGGTGACGCAGTTGTAGCCGTTGCCGCTGTTGTAGAGCAGGTAGACGGTTCCCGAGGTGCCGAGGGCCGCGGAGTCGATCACGCTGTAGCCCGAGCCGCACACCTCCTGCGGGGTGTAGGGGTTGGTGGTGCTGGCGCAGTTCCTCGAGGTGAGGGTCTGGATCGGGTAGCCGAAGGTCGTGCCGTTGAAGACGGCCTTCTGGATGTTGGAGGGGTAGCTGGTGCCCAGCCGTACCTCGTAGTGGAGGTGCGGGGAGATGTAGTTGCCCGGCTTGCTGGTGTTGCCGACGGTGCCGATCCGCTGGCCCTGGGAGACGGCCTGACCGGCGCTGACCGAGCGGACGTTCAGGTGCGCGTAGTAGGTGGACCAGCCGCCACCGTGGTCGATCTTGACCAGGTTGCCGTAGCCGTTGGCAGAGCCCTGGTGGGCGGAGATGACCACGGTGCCTGAGGCGGCCGCCACGACGGGGTCGCCGAGGTCGGCGTCAGCCGTGCTGCCCCTGTTGAAGTCGATCTCCCAGGACTGGTGCGCGCTGCTCGCGCTGGAGTTGCCCGTCCATGCCTGGCCGCAGGGGAAGGGCAGCTGGAAGTTGGTGGCCATGATGCTCACATCGGCGGTCACCTCGTTGGGAGGGTCGCCCCCCTCCTCTGGATCGGCGGCGGCGATGCTCATGACCAGGGCTAAGCCTGCGATGAGGACTGCTCGGAGTTTCACTGGGACCCCTTCCGCACCGGTAAGTCTTCGCAGGCCCCAGGGTGGGAATAATCCGTACAAAAAACGTACAGAGGGCTGCCATGGTGTCCTTCCATGTGCTCGGCCCGCTGGAGGCGCGGGCCGCAGGACGGCCCGTGCGCATCTCCGGCAGGAAGCCGCGCATGCTGCTGGCCACACTGCTTCTCGACGCCAACCATCTCGTGGGGGCCGATCATCTGGTCGACGTGCTGTGGGAACGCCCACCCCGCTCCGCGCACGCCAACCTGCGCACCTACGCGAGTTCACTGCGCTCCGAACTCGGTGCCCGCATCCGCGCCGAGGGGTCCTGCTACCTGATCGAGGTGGCTCATGACGAGCTCGACCTGCTGACGTTCGAGCGTCTGGTGGCCCGCCGCGATCCCGAGTCGCTGGCCGAGGCGCTGGCGCTGTGGCGCGGCGTCCCGCTGTCCGACCTGCCCGACCATCCCCTGTGGACGCGCCGCCTCGCCCCCCTTCCCGAGGTACGGCTCGCCGCCGCGCGCGAGCTGATCGCCGCCCGCATGGAGCGAGGGGAGTACGGCGAGGCCGTCACCCTGCTGCGCGCCCTGTGCGCTGAGCACCCCTTCCGCGAGGACCTGTGGGGACAGCTCATGCTCGCCCTCCACGGGAGCGGACGGCAGGCGGAGGCGCTGGCGTGCTACACCGAGATCAGGAGACAGCTGGTCGCCGAGCTGGGCGTCGAGCCCGGCGCCGAGCTGCGGGAGGTGCAGGCGACGGTGCTGGCGGGAACGCCGCCCTCCCAGCGGGTGTGGACCCCCAGGCAGCTTCCTCCCGACCTTCCCGACTTCGTGGGCAGAAGGCAGGCGCTCGCCCTCCTCACGCGCCAGGGCGACGGCCGGGGGCCCTACCCTGTCGCGGTGATCTCGGGACCGCCGGGATCGGGGAAGAGCGCGCTGGCCGTCCGCGGCGCGCACGCCCTCGCGGACGCCTTCCCCGCGGGGCAGCTCTACCTGTGCATGGCCGCCGCCGACCCCGCCGACCTGCTCGCCCAGGCGCTGCGGGCGCTGGGCGTGAGCGCGATCCCCGCCACGCTCGACGAGCGCTCGGCCCTCTATCGCAGCGTCCTGGCCGAGCGCCCGATGCTCGTGGTGCTCGACGACGCGGCCGACGCCGCACAGGTCAGGCCGCTGTTGCCGGGCGCGGGCAGCTCGGTGATCGTGACCAGCAGATCGAAGCTCACGTCGGTTCCCGGGGCGCTCCAGATCCATCTGGAGCCCCTGTCGCCGCCCGAGGCCGAGGAGCTCCTCGAAAGGATCATCGGGGCGGACAGGGCGAGGAGGGAGCGGGCGGCGGCCACGGCGATCGTGCGGGCCTGCGGGTTCGTGCCGCTGGCCGTACGGATCGCGGGGGCGCGGCTGGCGGCGCGTCCCGGCTGGTCGCTCGCGCTGTTCCAGAACAGGCTCAAGGACGAGTCGCGCAGGATAGGCGAGCTGCGCATCGGCGACCTTGACGTGCGCCTCGGGCTCGACCACAGCTACAGGGGTCTGCCGGCAGAGGCAGCCAGGACGCTCCACACGCTGGGCAGGCTCGGCGGCGCCTCGCTGCCCGGCTGGGTGGTCGACGCCGTGCTCGGCAGGCACAGGGCCGACGACGTCACCGACGCGCTCGTGGACGCCGACCTGCTGAGGCTGGTCGGCACCGACCCGCTCGGCCAGCCCCGCTACCGGCTGCCCGACCTGGTCAGGTGCCACGCGCTGGAGCAGGGACCCGACCTGGCCGCCCTGGCCAGGGTCGTCGCCACCTGGACCGCCACCACCGAGCTGGCCACGGCCAAACTGCCCACCACCGTCTTCACACTCAGCTCGGCCGCCGCCGCGCGCTGGTGGCTGCCGCGCGAGACGCTCGAGCGGCTCACCGCCGACCCGCTGGCCTGGTTCGAGGCCGAGCACGAGGGGCTGGAGGAGGCTGTGCGCGTGGCTGCCTCCTCCGGCCTGGGCGGGCAGGCGTGGGGGCTCGCCGCCGCGATGGTGCCCTACCTCGACCTGCGCTGCCACTTCGGCACCTGGCAGCGCACCCACGGGACGGCGCTGGCGGCGGCCAGGGTAGCGGGCGACAGCTACGGCGAGGCCGCCATGCTCAGGGGCCTGGCCCAGGTCTGCCTCTACCAGGACCGCTACGCCGAGTCGGAGGAGATGTTCGCCAGGGCCCGCAGGGCCTTCCACGAGCTGGGCGACACCAGGGCGGAGGCCACCTCGGTCTGCGGTCTCGGCGCCGTGGCGCAGTTCCGCGGTGAGCACAGGGCGGCGCTGGCGCACTTCCACCGCGCGCTGGTCATGTTCGGCTCCGTGGGCGATCTCAGCGGCGAGGCCTACACCCGCCAGGCCATCGGCAGGGTCTGCCTGAAGTCGGGCGACCTCGTCCAGGCCGCCCAGTGGCTCGGGCAGGCGCTGCGCCTGGCCCAGCAGCTGGGTGACGTCCACCGCGAAGGCTGCGTGTCGATCCACCTCGGCAAGCTGGGAGAGCCCGAGCGCTTCCACGGGCGGGCGCTCGACATCTTCGAGAGCCTCGGTGACCGGCACTGCGGTGCCTACGCCATGCAGAGCCTGGCGGGTTTCCAGGCCGCCAGCGGCGACCTCGGCCCTGCCTCCGCGGGTCTCGAACGCTCCCTGCTGATCTTCAGGCAGCTCGGCGACCGCAGCGGCGAGGCCTCCTCCGCCCAGCTGCTCGGCGAGCTGCACCGCTCCGCGGGACGGGCGGAGCTGGCCCGCGACTACCTCGACCAGGCGGTGGTGCTCAGAGGATCACTCGCCGCAGAAGCCGTCTGAGCCTGCCCTCCCGTACGGCCGGCACCCCGTCGAGCGCCGCCAGCGCCTCGGCCGCGCTCGGCCGCTTGGCGGGGCTGTGGTCCAGCATGGCCCGCACCACGTCGTGTGCGAGCGCGTCGGGCCCCTCGGGCAACTCGCCGGTCAGCACCTGATGGGCGATCACGCCCGCCGCGTAGACGTCGGCGGCCGAGGTCATCAGGTCGGGCCTGTCGTGGCACTCGGGGGCGACGTAGTGGGCGTCGAGCACGTTGGTCAGCTCGTTGGCCACGGTGTAGGGCCTGGGCGCGCCCTTGGCGTAGTCGAAGCCGGTCAGCATCGCCTGGCCGTCCTCGGACACCAGCACGGAGGCGGGGGTCAACGCCCTGTGCACCACCCCGTGGGCGTGCACGTGCGCGAGCCCTGCCAGCAGACCCCTCAGCACCTCGCTGCGCCGCTCGTGCAGCTGCAGGTGCAGCGCCCTGCCGTGCGCGTCGTCGAGCACCAGCACGAACCTGCTCTCGTCGTCGATGGCGAAGAAGTCGCGCGACCTGACGACGTTGGGATGCGAGGGGATCCTGGTCAGCGACTGGTAGGCGTTGGCGATGCGCTGCCGCTCGGCCGCCCTCTGCTCCTGGTCGGCCAGGGGGTCGGCCTGGTAGACGCGCAGCAGCACGGTCTCGCTGCCCGGCAGCGTGGCGTTGAACGCGCGGTACTCGGTGACCTTGCTGTCGCCGCCGAGGCGCTCCTCGACCTCCCAGTTGCCGAACCTGGGCGGGGCGGTGCTGCGGCGCACCGTGGCGTTGAGCGCGTCGAGGATCTTCGGCAGGTACGGCTTGGCGTCGCGGGTGCCGCCTCGCCGTACGCGGGAGGGGTCGGCCAGGGTGTCGATGAGGGAGGGCAGGTCGGTGACGTTGGCGGCGTCGCGCCCGCCCGCGTCGACCAGCTCGGCGTCGGGGGAGGACAGCACCACGAGGCTGTCGACGTAGACCCGCTCCAGCTCCCTGTGCTTGTCGACCAGGAGCCCCTTGAGCGCCCTGGCGGTGCCGCGCAGCTTGGCCACGGGAGAGCCGAACGCCTCCCTGCGCGGGGGGAACCAGCGCTGGCCTGAGACCTCGATGCGGCCCCTGGTGCCCTTGACGTCGATGACCACGACCGAGTGGCCGGTCAGCACGATCAGATCGACCTCGAACAGGTCGGCGCCGCGCGGGATCTCGATGTTGTGCAACAGCAGCCAGTCGGCGGGCGCGCGGTCGCGCAGATGCGCGATCACGCGCCGCTCGGCGTCGTTGACCGGACGTCCCCCGCCGACGATCTCTGCCATGGGGACCATCCTTGCAGACTTGCAGTTGACAACATGCTGTCGAAGTGACAAGATGTTGTCATGAAGCGAATCGTTCACCTCGCCGTTTACAACACCCTCGCCGATTGGGAGACCGGATACGCGACCGCGCACCTGCGTGGAGAGCAGTACGACGTCGTCACCGTCGCCGAGACGCTCGACCCGATCACGACCATGGGCGGGATGCGCATCCTCCCCGACATCACGCTCGACTCGCTCTCTCCCGCCGACAGCGCGATGCTGATCCTGCCGGGCGCGGAGCTGTGGGACGCCGGAGACGACCTGCGCGCGTTCGCCGCGAAGGCGGGCGAGTTCCTGGCCGAGGGCGTGCCGGTCGCGGCCATCTGCGGCGCGGTCGCGGGCCTGGCGCGGGCCGGGCTGCTCGACGAGCGCGACCACACCAGCGCCGTCGACGGCTACCTGCTGGCCCAGGAGGGCTACGGCGGCGCCGCGCGCTACGTGGAGGCCGACGCGGTCACCGGCGGTGACCTCATCACGGCAGGGCCGACCGAGCCCGTCGCCTTCGCCCGCGAGATCCTCGGCAGGCTCGACGTCTACAAGCCCGAGATGCTCGACGCGTGGTTCAGGCTCTTCAAGTACAGCGACCCGGCGGCCGCCGAGGTCATGATGGGCTCATGAGCGACAGGGGAGAGCTGTTGTCCGCGACCGCGCTGACGACCTTCCGGCTCAACGGCCAGTTCCTCGAGGTCTCGGAGGAACTGGCCAGGCCGGCGGGCCTGACCGCCTCATGGTGGCAGGTGCTCGGCGCGGTGCTCCACGAGCCGCTGCCGGTCGCGGGCATCGCCAGGGTGATGGGGATGACCCGCCAGGGGGTGCAGCGCATCGCCGACCTGCTCGTGGAGAGAGGGCTGGCGGAGTACCAGCCCAACCCCGCCCACCGCAGGGCCAAGCTGCTGCGGCCGACCCCCGAGGGCAGGGCGGCCGTCGAGAAGATCACGCCAGGCCACGCCGCCCTCGCGGCGCGGCTGGCGGAGGAGCTGGGCGAGGAGGAGTGGGCCGCCATCCTGGAGGCGCTGCGGCGGCTGTCGGCGGCCATCGACCGCCTGCAGTAGGTCAGCTGTCGGCGGTCACCAGGGGCCTGGCCTGCCTGCGCACGATGGCGCCGCCCGGCAGGGCGAGCAGCGCGATCAGGGCGATCACCGCGCCCGAGACGCCCAGCCAGGGGATGGCGGTGGCGGACGCGGCGGCGTGCGCGGCCGGCAGGCCGTGCACGGGCGCGTCGGCGGCGACCACCGAGCCGTAGGCGGTGCCGCCGATCGCCAGCGCGACCGAGCCGCCGATCTGGCGGAAGAAGGTCAGGTTGGCCGAGGCGGTGCCGATGTGCTGCGGCGCGACCGAGGACTGGATGGCGACGGTCAGGCCCGAGAGCATCGGGCCCATGCCCAGGCCGATGAGCGCCATCCAGGCGGCCAGCGCCACGCCCGAGGTGCCGAGGGCGAGGTTCGCGGTCAGCAGGCTGCCTGCCACCAGCAGGAACGGCGCGACGACGAGTGACGGTTTGTAGCGCCCCGTTCTGGAGATCACCGCGCCGACGAGGCCGCTGCCGAACACCATCGCGAGCATCAGGGGATAGACGCGCAGGCCCGACTCCGTGGCGCTGAGCCCCAGCGCCTCCTGGAAGTAGCGCGGCAGGAAGACCACCCCCGCGTACATGCAGAAGGCGGTGAAGAACGAGGCCACGTTGACGATGGCGTAGGTGCGGTCGGCGAACAGCTCCATCGGCATGATGGGGTGCTCGGCCCGCAGCTCCACCAGCACGAACGCCACCAGCGCGGCGAGCGAGACCAGCAGCGGGCCCGCGACCGCGGGAGAGGTCCAGTCGTTGCCGTCGAGGCCCTTCCCGGTCAGGCCGAGCAGCAGCGCGGTGATCGCGACGGTGAACACCGCGATGCCGAGGTAGTCGGGCCTGACCCGGCCCGTGCCCTTCAGGTACGGCAGCCGCCAGGCGATGATCGCGATCAGCACCACGCCGATCGGCACGTTGACGTAGAAGGCCCACCGCCAGCTGGCGTAGTCGGTGAACAGGCCGCCGAGGAACGGTCCCGCGAGGTAGCTCAACGCCATCACGCCGCCGATCGCGCCCTGGACCTTCGCGCCGCGCTCGGCAGGGAACAGGTCGATGACCAGCGCGAGCGAGAGCGGGAGCAGCGCGCCCGCGCCCAGGCCCTGCAGCGCCCTGAAGGCGATGAGCTGGGGCATGTCCTGGGCCAGGCCGCACAGCGCGGACCCGGCGAGGAAGACCACCACGCCGATGAGCAGCAGCGGCTTGCGGCCGTACTGGTCGGAGAGCCTGCCGTACAGGGGGACGGTCACGGTGGAGGTCAGGAGGTAGGCGGTGACGACCCAGGTGTAGAGGCCGGTGCCGCCCAGGTCCGCGGTGATCTGAGGGAGCGCGGTGCCCACGATCGTCTGATCGAGCATGGCGAGGAACATGCCGCCGAGCACGGCGAGGAGGAGCAGCATATGTCGAGCGTGACATGTAAGGATTTACATGTCAAAACTTAGATATCCTGTGCCCATGTCCCTACGGATCGCACTGCTCGGCCTGCTGCGGGCCTCGGGCCCCTCCAGCGGCTACGACCTGGCCAAATCGTTCGAGTCCACGCTCAACTACGTCTGGCAGGCCGGGCACAGCCAGATCTATCCGGAACTGGTGAAGATGGCGGCCGACGGGCTGGTCACCGTCGAGGCCGAGGGGGCCAGGGGACGCAAGGTCTACGCGATCACGCAGGAGGGCTCGGCGCAGCTGCGCGGATGGCTCCTCGAGCAGACGCCGAGCCTCACGGTCAGGAGCGAGGGCGCGCTGCAGGCGTTCCTGCTTCCCGTGCTCGACCCCGTGGACGCGGTGGCGGCGCTGGAACGCCTGCGTGAGCGCTATGTCGAGAAGGTCGCGATGCTGGAGACGCTCTGCGACCAGCACGGGAGCAAGGCGTTCGGCCGGTACGCGCTCGACCACGGGCTCAGGCACGCGCGCACCACGATCGAGTGGGTCGACGACACCATCGCCACCATCAGCCGCGACATCGGGCATGGTGGGTCGTGTGATGAGAACGTGGCTGACTGATCGTTTCGACCGCACGGTTCCTCTCGTCGGGGCGCCGATGGCGGGCGTCAGTGGAGGCCGTCTCGCGGCGGCGATCTCGCGGGCGGGGGCGCTCGGCATGATCGGCGTGGCGGCCTCCGCCCCGGGGCAGTGGATCACCGAGCAGGCGGCCGTCGCGGCGGGGAGCGGCCTGCCGTACGGGATCGGGCTCATGGCGTGGGCGCTGCCCGGCAACCCCGAGCAGTTCGACGCCGTGCTGGCGGCCAGGCCCGCGCTGGTGTCCGTGAGCTTCGGGCCCTACGACCGCTACGTCGGGCCGCTCAGGGAGGCGGGCATCACCGTGGTGACCCAGGCGGGCACCACGGACGAGGCGCGGGCGGCCGAGCAGGCGGGAGTCGACGCCGTCGTGGCGAGGGGCGGCGAGGGCGGAGGTCACGGGCGCAACGACGTCGCCACCCTGCCGCTGCTGGAAGGCGTGCTCGACGCGGTGCGGATCCCGGTGCTGGCCGCCGGCGGCCTGGCCACGGGGCGCGGGCTGGCCGCCGTGCTGGCGGCCGGAGCCGAAGGAGCGTGGGCCGGCACCGCCTTCATGGCCTGCCAGGAGGCGACCGTGTCGGCGGCCGCGCTGGAGCGCATCCTGGCCGCGGACGAGACCTCCACCGCCTACGGGCGCGTCTTCGACGTGGCCCAGCGGCTCGGCTGGCCACCCGAGTACGGCGGCCGCGCCCTCCGCAACGCCTTCTTCGACCAGTGGGAGGGCAGGGAGGAGGAACTCGACGACGAGGCGGTCGCCGTGCTCGCGCAGGCACGCGCGGACGAGGACTTCGACCTCGCCTACATCTACGCGAGCCAGGCGGTAGGGATGGTCAGGGAGCGGCGGCCCGCCGCGGACGTCGTCGCGGGCTTCGCCACCGCCGAGGCGTTCCTGCGCAGGCGCCTCTAGCCCGGCGGTCGCTGCCTCGTCGTCGCCCTGACAGCCAGGCGGGAGGGGTCGGGCCAGTGCACGCCGTAGGCCCATCCGGCCTGCTCGAACCAGCGGATCAGCCGCGCGCTCGGGTCGAGCTGGCCCCTGAGCACCCCGTGCCTGGCGCATGTCGGCTCGACGTGGTGCCAGTTGTGCCAGCCCTCGCCGAGCGTCAGCATCGCCACCCACCGTACGTTCGAGGAGCGGTCCCTGGTGGTGAACGGCCGCTCGCCGAAGGTGTGGGCGACGGAGTTGACCGACCAGGTGACGTGGTGCACGACGGCGTAGCGGACCAGGCCGCCCCAGAAGAACCCGGTCCACGCGCCCGCCCACGACATCGACAGCAGCCCGCCGGCCAGGGCGGGCAGCGCGAACGACAGCGCCACGACCCCTGGATACCAGGCGTCGAACCGCCGCACGTCGGGGTCGGCCAGCAGGTCGGGCACCCAGTGCCTGCGGTTGGAGCGCAGGCGGGCGCTGTAGAACCAGCCGACGTGCGCGTGGGCCATGCCGCGCAGCAGGGCCAGGCCGCTGTCGCCGTAACACCAGGGGGAGTGGGGATCGCCCTGCCTGTCGGCGTACTTGTGGTGGCGGCGGTGCTCGGCGGCCCACAGCGTGACCGGACCCTCCACCGCCATCCCGCCCGCGAGCAGGAGCGCGATCCGCAACGGCCTGGCGCACCTGAACGACCTGTGGGTGAAGAGCCTGTGGTAGCCGATGGCGATGCCGAAGATGCTGACCACGTACATCACCGCCGCGATGAGCAGATCGCGCACGCCGATGCCCCACCCCCACATCGCCGGCACCGCGAGTGCCAGCAGCAGCGGGGGCGCCAGGACGAGGACGACCAGGTAGGCGGTGCGTCGGCCAGTGCTGACCGAGACGGTCTCCGGGTTCACGTCCCCGATTCAACGGGCGTCTCCCTCGTCACGTCAGTTGCCTGGAAGCCACGAATCAATCACTCACAGGAGTCATAACACTCCGTTGGGTAGTCACCCCCATATGTGGCTCCATAGCCACATGGGCCATCTGGAGAAGTACGACGAGACGCTGGCACGCGACCCGATGGCCGCGTTCGTCCTGGTCAGGGAGTGGATGCGGACCGAGTGGCGGGAGCTGTTCGCCGAGCTGCGCGAGCGGCGGCCGGTCTTCGCCACCCCGGTCCTCACGGTCGTGACCCGCTTCGCCGACGTCACCGAGGTGCTCTCGCGCGAGGAGGTCTTCACCGTCAGGGCCTTCGGCCCTCGCCTCGACGCGGCGCTGGGCGGGCCCTTCATGCTCGGCAGGGACGCCACCGCCATGAACTGGCGGGACAAGGGCATCATGCAGTTCGTGCTCGACCCCGGCGACGTGGCGGGGGTGCGCGAGCTGGCGGGCCGCCTGGCCGACGAGGCGCTCGACGCGGCCGCGGCGCGGGGCGAGATCGAGGTGGTCCACGAGCTGTTCAGGCCCGTGGCGCTGGGCGTGTGCGCGCAGTACTTCGGCCTGCCAGGCCCTGATCCGCAGACGCTGTCCCGATGGACCAGGACCATCATCACCGACTGCTTCGCCAACTACCTCGGCGATCCCGCCGTCCAGGCCGCCTCGGTCGAGGCGGGCGCGGAGATGACCGCCTATCTGCGCGATGAGCTCGAGGCGCGGAGAGCGGGGCGGGGCCCTTCCGACGACGTGTTCGCCAGGCTGGTGGCGAGCGGCCTCGACGAGGAGCGGGTCGTCGTCAACATGGCGGGGCTGCCGCTCGGATTCGTCGAGAGCGGCCCCGGCGCGATGGTGGAGGCGACCGAGCAGCTGCTGCTGCGCCCCGAGGTTCTCGCTAGGGCCGTGACCGACGACGACTTCGACCGCTACGTGTGGGAGGCGCTGCGGTTCAACCCGTTCTTCAAACTGCTTCCCCGCATCTGCGAGCGCGACTACGAGCTGGCGGGCACCGTGATCCCCGCGGGCACGTTCGTGCTGGCCGCGCCCGCCTCGGCGATGTTCGACGCGGCCGTGCTCGACGAGCCCGACGAGTTCCGTCTCGACCGTCCCCGCCACCACCAGCTGTTCTTCGGCTACGGCCATCACGCGTGCCTCGGCGTGCATCCGGCCAGGGCGGTCATCTGCGAAGCCGTACGGCGGTTGCTGCTGCGACGGGGCGTGCGGGTGATCGAAGGCGTCACCCGCGCCAACGGGATCTTCCCTGACCGGTTCGTCCTCGGGTTGGAGGCGTGATGACGGCACGCGGCATCGCCACCGACGGAGTCGTCAACAGGCTCAGGTTCCTGGCACTGACGCGCGGGCGGCCGTTCTGGGAGCTCGTCCAGAGCGTCGAGCCCCTCAGGCGCCGCGTCAACGCCGCGCTGATCGACCTCGCCGTCCGCGAGATGCCGCCCAGACCCGAGCCGCTGAGCACCATGGCCGACTACACCTCGTGGGCCTCCCTCACCGACCGCACCTACAGCGGCAGGCACGTGGCGCCGCACCACAGCGACGAGGGCAGGCCCACCCCCGAGCAGGCGGCGAGCCTGTTCGCCAGGGGCGAGGAGATGATCCCCTGCCCGCGCTCCACCGTGCTGTTCGCCTACTTCGCCCAGTGGTTCACCGACGGCTTCCTGCGCGGCGACACCAACGTGCCGCGCGACCCGCGCAAGAACACCTCCAACCATCACATCGACCTCAACCAGGTCTACGGCCTGCACCCCGCGGCCACCGCCGCGCTGCGCACCTTCGAGGGCGGGCGGCTCAAGAGCCAGATCATCAACGGCGGCGAGTTCCCTCCCCACCTCTGCGAACACGGCAAGATCAAGCCGGAGTTCGCCGCGCTCAGCGTGATCCGCTTCGGCGAGCTCACCGAGGCCCAGCGCGACACCCTGTTCGCCACCGGCAGCGACAGGGGCAACATCCAGATCGGCTTCACCATGCTCACGGTGCTGTTCCTGCGCGAGCACAACAGGGTGGCCCGCGTGCTGGCGGAGAACCATCCGCGCTGGGACGACGAAAGGCTCTTCCAGACCGCGCGCAACATCCTCATCGTGGTGCTCATCAAGCTGGTGGTCGAGGAGTACATCAACCACATCACCCCCTACCACTTCCGCTTCACCCTGGACCCCCGGCTGTCGGCCGCGCTGGCCCGCGCGCCGTGGCACCGCGAGAACTGGGCCTCGGTGGAGTTCAACCTCGTCTACCGCTGGCACGGCCTGATCCCCTCCACGCTCACGGTCGGCGGCAGGGAGCTGCCGATGGCGCAGACGCTGCTCGGCGGCCCGCTCCTGCCCGAGGCGGGGCTCGCCAGGCTCTTCGAGGAGGCCTCGAGGCAGCGGGCGGGGCGCATCGGGCTGTTCAACACCGATCCGCTGCTGCGTGAGGTGGACGTCGCCAGCATCGCCGACTCGCGGGCGCTGGCCCTCGCGCCCTACAACAGCTACAGGGAGCACTGCCGCTTCCCCAGGGTCCGCAGGTTCGAGCACGTGTCGGGGGACCCCCGGGTGGTCGAGGGGCTGAGATCGCTCTACAGAAGCGTGGACGACCTCGACCTCTACGTGGGGCTGTTCGCCGAGGAGCCCGGCTCGCCCGACGCGATGCTGCCGCCGCTGCTGACCAAGATCATCGCCATCGACGCCTTCTCCCAGGCGCTGACCAACCCGCTGCTCGCGCCCCGGATCTTCAACTCCGCCACCTTCTCGCCCCAGGGTATGAGGATCATCGCGGCCACCAGGAGGCTGGCCGACGTCGTGCGCCGCAACACCCCTGAGGACCCCACACCGCGCCGCGTCGCCATGACCCGGCTGGGGCACCCGTGACCTCCGCCTCTCCGCCGGGACCCGCGCCAGGGGCAGGGCGCGACCAGGCGGAGGAGGCCGCAGGCGAGGCGTTGCGGGCGGCGGCGCGCGACCTCGTCGAGGTGGGCATCCGCGTGCAGGAGGCGTCGGCCCACGCCACCGCCGCCCTCACCGGCCGCGCGACCCTGGCGGCGATGCCACGCGCCCTCACCGCCGCCTGTCTCACCCACGGCGCCCTGTTGCGAGCGCTGACCAACCCCGACGGCCTGGGCTGCGCGTTCACGGGAGGCAGGATCGCCGGCGTCGCCGCCAAGATCGGCGCGATGGCGGGGGCGGAGAGCCTGGCCGTGCGCATCCTGGCGACCTCGCTGCGCCTGAGGATCGCCGCCGTCGCTCTGGACCACCCCGAGCTGCTCGCCGACCCCATGCTGGGCAGGCTGATCGAGGCCGCGGCGGCCGACCGCGATCTCGAGGCGGTCCGCGCCCTGCGCGCGCTGCTCAAGGACCGCGGCGCGGTGCGCGCGCTCAGCCAGCTGGCGCCGGTCTTCGGCGAGGTGCTCGCCCTGCGGGCGCTGCTCGACGAGAACCCGCTCAACGACGACGCCGCCTGGCTGATCGCCACGGGGAAGGGCTTCGCCAACGCCGACCCGATCACCGGCATGAGCAACAGGGCCGTGGCGGTCCTCGACAAGGGGGAGGGCGCGGCGCGCCGCGTCAGGGTGGAAGGGAGCCTCGGCAGGGAGGGCTCGCTGCTCGCCTTCCTCGGCAACATCGCCGAGCTCGGCACCACGGGCAGGGTCCTGATCCAGAGCGTCGAAGGCCCCGACGGTGTGGTGCGCCACGTGGTCCAGGCCCCCGGCATGCGGGCGGGACGGCCCGACAACGACTCGCCGCAGGACCTGCTCGGCGCCTTCAGCAGCGCCGTCCTCGACAGCAGCCCCTACAGCCGGGCGCTGAGCAGGGCGGTCGAGGACTACGGGCTGCCCGAGGGCGCAGAGGTCGCTCTCATCGGCCACAGCGCCGGCGGCGCGGCGATCATGAACCTCGCGCAGGACGCCGGGTTCTGCGCCCGTCACACCGTCACCCACGTCGTCGCCGTCGGCGCGCCCGTCGACTTCAAGCGGCCCGCCGACCCCCGCACCTGGGTGGCGAGCGTCACCAACCAGCACGACATCATCCCCACCCTCGACGGCCAGGGCGCGGGCGGCTGCTTCGACCTGCACCCCGACTGGTACGTGGTCGACTACTTCGACTCGACCCACCTGTTCCCGCTCTGCCACAGCATCGAGCACTACCTCGCCAACCTGGTGGCCGACCTGCCAGAGGAGCGCGGGCGGATCGACACGGCCCTGTCCGCCTACCGGGGGCCCGTCGTGCGCGAGCAGGCCTACCTGCTGTTCGACCGGGCTCCCCACCCCGAGGGCTTCCCCTTCCTGACCGTGCCCACCCGCGTGGAGGAGGGCGTCGAGCTGCCGGTCAGGTGCCAGGACGGCAGCGCGCTGACCGCGTGGTTCGGCGCCGACCCCGCGGCGGCGGACCTGCTCCTGGAGGGGACGGGGTTCGGCCAGGCGGTCAGGGCCGGCGGCAGGGCGCTCGTCGTCGTGCACGCGGCGTGGAACAGGCGCAGCAGCCTCGGCGCCTACCGCGAGCTCCATCTCGGGGTCGTCGTCGCCGATCCCTGGCGCTCGCGGTCGCTCCTGGTCTGGCCCGACCTGCTGCGCGGGGCCGACCGGCGGCGCTCCGGCCTCCACCTGGCGGGCTCGGTGGTCGACGCCGAGCGCGTCGCGGGCGCGGCCTCCCTGGTGTGGGGCGGCGAGCCGTACGTGCTGCCGGTGGGCTTCGGGCTCGCGGGCGCAAGCGTGGACGTCGAGGTCGGCGGCCTGCTGCGACTGCGCGGACGGCTCGGCCCGTGGGCGCCGGTCGGCGAAAGCGACCTGGTCGGCTACGTGAGCGGGCAGGCGGCCACGCTGCGCGCCTGCGTGCGGGCCCGTGGCTGGGCGCGCCTGCATCCCGCGCCGAGCGCGCGGCTGGCCGTCGCCCGGTCGGCGCACCCGCTGGCCGTCCGGCTGAGCGAGCTGGGCCTCGACGGCGCCCGCCCACTGCTGTGCGTGACGGCCCCGCGCCGCCAGAGCCTGGCGGACACCGCAGTCCCCCTGTCGACCGGCTGAACGGAGCACCGGCATGAGCACCGTACCTGAGGACATCGCCGGACACGCCGCCGTCCTGCGGGAGGACGCGCTCGCGCTGTCCGAGTCCGCCGAGCGGCTGCGCGCGATCGAGGCCAGGCTGCAGGAGGCGGGGGCGGCGCCGCCGTGGCTGCGCGACTCGGTGCGGGCCCATCTGGCCGCCTGCGCCATGGCCTCCGCCGACGTGGCGGAGGCCGCGGCATGGCTACGCCGCTACGCCGCCGTCACGCTGCCAGGTGGACGGCCCACGCGGCGCTGAGCCCCGACTCCAGCGCCCCTCTTCGGTCGGCAGGGCGAGCGCATGCACGTGCGCGCCAAGCCGAGTTGAACCCGGCCTCATCCTCGCGCCCTGACGAGACGGTTCTCGTAGGCGAAGATCACCGCCTGGATCCTGTCGCGCAGCCCGAGCTTGGCCAGTACGCGGCCGACGTGCGTCTTGACCGTCCCCTCCGACACGAACAGCAGGCCGGCGATCTCGGCGTTGGAGCGGCCCAGCGCGATTTGCTGGAGGATCTCGCGCTCCCTCGGCGTCAGCGCGGCCAGCGGATCCGGTCCGTCGCCCGGCACGGGGAGGTCCGCGGCGACGTGGTCGAGCAGCCGTCGCGTGGTGGAGGGGGCGATGACCGCGTCGCCGCGGTGTACGGTGCGGATCGCCGCGAGCATGTCCTCGGGCGGCGCGTCCTTGACAAGAAAGCCACTGGCCCCGGCGCGGAGCGCGGCGAAGGCGTACTCGTCAAGGTCGAAGGTGGTGAGCACGATCACCCGGGGCGCCGGGCCCTGGCGGGCGAGCAGACGGCGGGTCGCCTCCACCCCGCCCATGCGCGGCATCCTGACGTCCATCAGCACCACGTCGGCTCGGGCGGAGGCGAGCCTGTCCAGCGCCTCGGCGCCGTCGCCCGCCTCGCCCGCGACCGTCATGTCCTCCTGGGCCTCGACGACCATGACGAAACCCGCCCTGACCATCACCTGGTCGTCGACGAGGAAGACCCTGATCGTCACTCCCGCCCCTTCGCCGTGTTCATCGGCAGGTACGGCAGGCGGGCCACCACGTGGAACCCGCCCGACGCCGAAGGGGCCGCACTCACCGCGCCGCCGAAGGCGACGAAGCGCTCGCGCATGCCCACCAGGCCGTGCCCGCCCACGGTGCCGTGCTCGCGAGGTAGGCCAGGACCGTCGTCCTCCACCCGCACCATCAGCTCGGCGGCTTCCCAGTCCAGCCGCACCATGGCCTCATGTCCGTGTCCCGCGTGCTTGAGCGTGTTCGTCAGCGACTCCTGGACCAGCCGGTAGACCGCCAGCTCGGCGGCGGGACTCAGCCGCCGCTCGGCGCCCTCGCACAGGAACGTCACCTCCAGCCCCGCGGCCCTCGCCCCTTGGAGCAGCTGGGGCAGCTCCGCCAGCGTGGGCTGGGCGTCGGCAGGCTCCAGCTCCAGCGGCGCGTCGGCGCGCAGCACGCCCAGCAGGCCGCGCATGTCGGCCAGCGCGTGGCGCCCCGTGTCGGCGATCGTCGTGAGGATCCCCGCCGCTCTACCGGGGTCGGCGCGCACGGCGTAGGTGCCGCCCTGAGCCTGGCTGATCACCACGGACAGCGAGTGTGACACCACGTCGTGGATCTCCCTGGCGATCCTCGCACGCTCCTCGGTCACGGCTCGCAGGGCGCGCTCCTCCCTGTCGGCCTCGGCCCTGCGCGCCCGCTCCTCGAGCGAGGCCAGGTACGCGCGCTGCGTCCTGCGCCACAGGCCGAGACTCCAGGCCACCATGCTGACGGCGAGCAGGAAGAGGAAGACGAAGGAGGGCGGCAGACCCGCGGCCTGCCGGGGTTCCAGCCAGAACCGCGCGCCGACCGCAGCCGATCCGAGCACGGCCGTGGCGGCTCCCGCCGCCGACGCCGCCCGCGGGCCGTTCGCGCAGAGCGAGTAGAGCGACCAGGGGAAGATCAGCATTGGTGGCGGCAGCAGCAGATCCGTCGCCGCCAGCATGGCCGCGCACCCGGCGGAGACCAGGGCGAAGGAGCACCGCGGCGTGGTGCGGCGAAAGGCCATCGCGGCCGTCGCGAGCAGCGCGCCTGCGACCACGAGAGGCTCAGGCGCGGGGCCCGCCCCGAGCACGAGCCAGGTCCAGCTCATCAGTGGCAGGCCCACCAGCGCGGCCAGGGCGGCGTCCGCGGCCGCCGGCCGCGTCCTGAGCCGAGGCAGCGATGACATGGGCCCGAGTCTACGAACGGGAGCGGAGCACCCGCGTCTGCCTGAGGTCTCATCTTCTCTGGCCGCAGGGCAGACGCGTAGAGGGCCTCAACGGCGGGACCGTGGGCTCATGCGATCAAGAACACTCGTCGCCGGATATGCCGCCGCGGCCTGGGCGCTGGCCTATGCGGGACTTCGCGCCTACTGGACGATGGGCGGCGACTGGCTCGCCGCTCGCTGCGACGCCACCGAGGCGGCCAAGGCCACCGCCGCCGATCCGTGCGAGACCAGGCCGCTGCCCGAGTTGGACGCCCTGGCCGGGTGGGGGAGCGTGCTCGCGTTGATCGCGGTGGCGGTGCTGGCGCTGGCCACCGTGCGGCCCTTCGGGCGGCGCCTGCCGAGGACGGGTCTGCTCGTGACGACCCTGGTCGCCGCGCTCGTCCTGCTGTGCCTGGGCGGCCAGATCCTGCTGCTCGGCCTGCTTCGTGTGCTCTTCTGGCTTACGGGGTTGCCCGGCTGGGCGGGCGAGCCGTACTGGGCGCTCTTCGCGGGTCAGCTCATCGTGCTGGCGGGCGTGGGGACGCTCGTCGTCGCGGTCTGGTCCTTCCGGCGAAGGACTGGCTCCGAGCCGGTGGACGTGGAGGCCTCGCGCAGGTGGTTTCGCAGGTTCGGCTGGATGGCGGCGGTGGCGCCACTGCCGTACGCGGTGTTGAAGGCGGTGTGGGCGCTCGGCTGGCCGGTCGGTGGATACGTCGAATCGGGGCTGTCGGGCGAGCACCACTGGTACAGCCCGCTGGCCGATCCGAGCGTCACGATTCCGGTGTTCGGCTCGTTGTGCGCGATCGCGCTGATCTCAGGCCTGGCTGGCTGGGTGCCGCGCTGGATGGTGCTGACGGCGGGCTGGGCCGGCGGTGTCGGCCTGCTTTCCATGGGTCTGCCCGCGGCCGTGACGACGGTCGGTGCGCTCGTGGGGCTGGCCGAACTTCCGACTGCGCCGGGGAGCGCGGACCTGTGGGTGATCTGCCTGACCTACGGTGGCTTCCTGTGCTGGGGCGCCGCGCTGGTGGGTCTGATGGCCTTCTATCAACAACTATGGAATGGATGATTCCGTTCTGATATAGTTGGAACAGAACAAATCGTTCCGGAAGTTCGAGAGGAACCGTCATGGCTGAGATTCGCCCCTTCCGCGTCGAGATCCCCCAGGCCGACCTGGACGACCTGCAGGCGCGGCTGGCGCTGACCCGCTTCACCGACGAGGTCGAGGGCGCGGGTTCCGACTACGGCGTGAGCGTCGAGTGGGTCAGGTCGATGGTCGACTACTGGCGCACCGGCTACGACTGGCGCGCGTGGGAGGCCAAGCTCAACGCCCACCCGCAGTTCACGACGGAGATCGACGGGCAGAACGTCCACTTCATCCACGTGCGCTCCGCCAAGCAGGACGCGCTGCCCCTGATCCTCACGCACGGCTGGCCCGGCACGGTCGTCGAGTACCTCGACGTGATCGAGGACCTCTCCCAGGACTTCCACCTGGTCATCCCCTCGGTGCCCGGCTTCGGGTTCTCGGGGCCGACCAAGGAGAAGGGCTGGAACCGCTTCAGGATCGCCAGGGCGTGGGCCGAGCTGATGGCCCGCCTGGGATACGAGCGCTACGGCGCGGTCGGCAACGACGCGGGCTCGTTCGTCTCACCCGAGGTCGGCAGGGTCGACTCCAAGCACGTCGTCGGGGTGCACGTCACCCAGATCTTCTCCTTCCCCTCCGGCGACCCGGCCGAGCTGCAGGACCTGACCGAGCAGGAGCAGGCGGCGATGGCGCACCTGCAGTGGTTCTGGGAGAACATGGGCGCCTTCAACCAGCTGCAGTCGCAGTCGCCGCAGACCCTGGCCCACGCCATCGCCGACTCGCCCGCCGGGCTGCTCGGCTGGATGGGCCAGCTCATCGGCGGCCACCTCGACCGCGACTTCACCCTGACCAACATCGCGATCCACTGGTTCTACGGCACCGCGGGCTCCTCCATCCGCCTGTACTTCGAGGACGCCAAGGCCGAGCACCCCGCGGAGCCGACCACCGTGCCGATCGGGCTGGCCGGATTCGCCAACGACTTCCAGTCGATCCGCCGCTTCGCCGAGCGCGACCACAAGAACATCGCGCAGTGGAACACCTACGACACCGGCGGCCACTACGCCGCCCACGAGGTGCCCGAGGTCCTCGCGGGCGACGTGCGGGCCTTCTTCACCAGCCTTCGCTGACGAGATGGCCGAGCATGGTGGGGTGGGCGGGGCGCCAGCCGAGGATCCGTCTGGTCTTCTCCGAGGAGACCTGCTGGTCCCTGGTGAAGAGGTCGGCGAGGCGGCCCAGCTCGGCGGCGGCCTCCTCGACGGGCCACGAGGCGGTCCTGCCGTCGCCGAGCACCCCGGCGAGCGCGTCGAGGCGCACGGTCTCGCTCATCCCGTGCCAGACGGTGCCGGGGGCGGCGCGCTCGGCGACGGCGACGTAGAGGGCGGCGAGGTCCTCGACGTGCACGACGGGCCAGCGCACCCCTGGCTCGCCGATGTAGACGCCGGCGCCGCGCTCGGCCGACTTCGGGGCCAGCAGGTCGTGCACGAGGCCGCCGGCGTTGCCGTACACCAGGCCGGGTCTGATGACCCGGCCGCCCGCGGCGAGGACGCGCCGCTCGGCCTCGGCCCTCCAGGACACGAGCGGGTGCGGGTCGGGCTCGCTGTCCTCGTCGGTGAGGCCGCCGCCCAGCACGGCGGCGCCGGTCGTGTGGAGCAGCGGGGCGCCCGAGGCCAGCAGGGCGTCCACCCCCGCGAGGTCCGCCTCCTCACCGAGCGGAGGGCCCGCGTGGACCACGAGGTCGAAGCCCTTCGCCGCCGACTCCAGGGACGAGGGGTCGCGAAGGTCGCCCGGCACGTCCGCGCGCAGGGCGGAGGTCCTGTGCCCCGCCTTGGCGAGGGCGGCGGCCACGGCCGAGCCGATGTATCCGGACGCGCCGATGATCAGAACATTCATGAGATCTCCTGAGAAAGGCCGGTCGAGGCGGACCGCTCGATGGTCGCCAGCAGCCGGTGCAGGCGGAGTGCGGTGTCGAAGCCGGGGTGCGGCGGACGTCCTTCGGAGACGGCCCTCGCGATCTCCAGGTACACGCCCGCGACGCTCGCGGCGGGGCCGGAGGGGATGCCCGGGGGAGCCGATCGGTAGCGCTCGGGGACGGCGAGCGGCGCGCCGTCCAGGGTGATCTCCCAGTCGGCCCAGTGCATGAACATGCCTGACTGGACGGGCGTGACGGTCAGCGTGCCCCTCGCTCTCAGATCCTGCCCTCGGCCAGCAGGTCGCCTACGAAGCGGGCGCCGGGCGAGTGATAGCCCTGCAGGCACACCGCGTGGACCACTCCAGCGGCGGTGGCGGCCTCGGTCAGCTCCCTCGCCTCGTCGGCGTTCACGCCCAGCGGCCACTCGGAGAGAACATGCTTGCCCGCGTCGAGCGCGGCCCTGATCACCTTGGCGTGCTCGGGCACCTTCACCGAGACGACGACCAGGTCGACGTCCGGGTGGGCGGCGAGCCTCCCCGCGTCGGCGAAGGCGTGCCGCACGCCGTGGTCGGCGGCCGCCCTGTCCGCGCTGGCCTGGTTGGTGGTCGCCACCGCCGTCACCTCGAACTCGGCCAGCCCGGCGAGCGCGGGCAGATGTGACGCCCCCGCCCAGCCGCTCGCCCCCACGACCCCGACTCTGATCATGCGCGTTCCTCTCACCAGTTATGTACCTGTCGGTATGAAACTAGGGCAGCGAAGGCCGGGGTTCAAGGGGTAATGTACCGATAGGTAAAAATTTCTGAGGGGGTACGGCATGCCAGGCGGTCGCCCGCGCTCATTCGACGCAGACGCTGCCCTCGACAGAGCGCTCGAGGTGTTCTGGCGGCAGGGCTACGAAGGCACGTCGCTGTCGGACCTGACCGAGGCGATGGGCATCAACAGGCCCAGCCTCTACGCCGCCTTCGGCAACAAGGAGGAGCTGTTCGGCAGAGTGCTCGACCGCTACCTCGAAGGGCCTGGCGCCTTCGCCGCCGACGCGCTGGAGGCGCCCACCGGCCGCGAGGTCGTCGAGCGCCTGGTCCTCGGGGCCGTCGAGCTGACGACGGGAGACCACACGCCGCGCGGCTGCCTCAGCGTGAAGAGCGTGCACGCCTGCGGGCCCGACTCCGAGCCCGTACGGCAGGACGCGGTCGGGCGCAGGAAGGCCGGGGAGGCGGCGCTGCGCAGGCGGCTCGAGCGCGCCACCGACCTGCCCCCTGGAGCCGACCCAGGCGTCATGGCGGGACTGGTCCACACCATCACCGACGGGATCGCCGTCCAGGCGGCGGGCGGGCGCGGGCGCGAGGAACTGCGGCAGGTGGCCGACCTGGCGCTGCGCGCCCTGCTCGGGTCAGATCAGCGCTGAGAGGTCAGTAGAGCCTGCCCACGTGCGCGAGCGCCTGCTTCAGCAGCACACCCTGCCCGCCGGTCATCTCCTGCTGCACCATGGGCGAGGCCGCCTCCTCCGGCGTGAACCAGACGAGGTCGAGCGCGTCCTGGCGCGGGCGGCAGTCGCCGACCACGGGAACGATGTAGGCCAGGGAGACGGCGTGCTGGCGCGCGTCGTGGTACGGCGTGACACCCGGCGTCGGGAAGTACTCGGCGACGGTGAACGGCTGCGGCGAGGCGGGGATGTGCGGCAGCGCCACAGGGCCGAGGTCCTTCTCCAGGTGGCGCAGCAGCGCGTCGCGGACCCGCTCGTTGTGGAGCACCCGTCCCGAGACCAGTGCCCTGCTGACCGTGCCGTCCGAGCCGATACGCAGGAGGAGGCCGACGTGGGTCACGATGCCGGTGTCGTCGAGGCGCACCGGCACGGCGTCGACATACAGGATCGGCAACCGCTCCCGCATGGACTCCAGTTCTTCGGGAGCAAGCCAACCTGGCGCCGTTTCGGTCTTTTCGGTCATTGGCTGATCGTACGTCCCCGCGCCCGTCCTGTAGGGGACGGACTCGGGGTCAGCCGGGGAAGTCCCCGATGGGCCAGGGGATACGGGCCCGCGAAACTTCAACCATGACGAACAGAACCGCGGTGGCCACGCTCGTCGCCGCCCCGCTCCTCCTCCTGGCCGGCTGGGCCGTCATGAAACTGGCCTGGGTCCCCTACAGCCACTCGCTCCCGTGGAGCGAGGCGCTGGCCGTGTGGACCGCGGGGCACGTGTTCTATCTGGCCGCCTACGTCGCGTTCGTGCCGGTCATCCTGACGCTCGGCCGCCTGGTGAGCGAAGGGTCGGGCACCGGCGTCAAGCTCGCCTCGGGCGCCCTCACGGCGGTCTCGCTGGTGGGCGTCGGCGGCTTCGTCGGCCAGATGGTCATCGACCTGGCCGTCGGCTTCCAGGCAGGCCACCGGGAGGCGATGAGCGCCGTGAGCGCGGGCTTCAAGGCCTACCCCGGCGTCTCCGTCCTGTTCTACGGTCTGGTGCCCTCGCTCTACCTGGCGGGCATCGTGCTGCTCGTCGTGCTGGCCGCGGTCCTGCGCAGGGTCGGCGTGGCCGTCGCCCTCGCCGTCCTGCTGTCGGGCGTCCTCATCGGCAGCCAGGACGTGGCGCTGATGACCGCGGGCACGGTCGGCCTCTGCCTCGGGCTCGGCGCGCTGGCCCTGGCCCTGCGCGGACCCGCCCTCTCGCCGTCGCCGAGCTAGCGGTCCTGGTGGCCGCGTCGACGACCGGTCAGCGTGGTGTGAGCCTCGGGATGCGCCACTCGCCGCTCAGCGCCTCGGGGGCGGGGCCGTACATGCGGATGACGATGACGAAGGGGCCGTCGGGAGCGGGCAGCCAGTTGCTCGGGCCCTCGGCCGGGCGGTCGCGCTGGACGTACAGGGTCAGCCCGCCGTCGTCGTCGTAGACCAGGCCGGGGGTGTGGTCGCCGATCGAGTAGCGGTCGATGGGGTTCTCCACGAGCAGCCGCTCGGGCAGGTGGTACATCGTGGCCGACCAGAAGAACCGCACGGGCGGCAGCCGTCCGGCGGGGAAGTGGATGACGTAGGCCTTGCGCGAGCCGTCGGGCCTGTCGCCCTCGCTGTCCTTCAGCCATCCGGCGTAGAAGGCCTCCTCGGGCGGGAGGCCGTACAGGCCCTTGTCCACGCCGACCGCCCGGGTCAGGTAGTCGTCGCCGTGCTGGGCGCGGGTGCCGAACCAGCTCGCGGAGTGGTCGGGGGAGGAGTCGGCCTGTTCCAGCGCGTCCCTGCCGTCGACGATGCCCTGCTCCAGCGCCTCGCGCAGCTCGGGCGAGGGGGAGAAGGAGCCCCCGCCGTCCACGCCGATCGAGGCCAGCCTGTCGCGGATGCCCTTCTCGCTGGGAAGGACGGGGAAGAAGTGCAGCAGGAAGTCCAGGTAGGTGAAGAACTCGACGCTGTCGAGCACGTCCTCGCGCCAGGCGGGCCAGTGGGGGTGGCTCACGGCAGGCGGTGGCACGGTGCCGAGGTAGGTGTGCAGGGGGCGCAGGTCGTAGCTCCGCTGGACGGCGCGCAGCGCCTTGACGTCGCCGGGGCCGGCCAGATAAGTACGGCCGAGCACGCCGACCAGATAGCTGTCGGCGTGGAACACCTGGTCGACGCCCTTGGGGGTGGAGCGGTCCCAGTCGGGCCCCGCGATCAGGTAGGTTCCCGGGCCCGTGCCTGTCGCCCTGGATCCGACGAAGCCGATGTAGGAGGTGTCGAGGTCGTGGAAGGGCAGCACGTAGTAGCGGTCGATGGCCGGCACCGTCAGGACGTACGGCTCGGTCCGCACGGCCAGCCACGCCCACGAGAACGGCGTGTCGCTGTTCGGCAGTGTCACGTCGATGTCGTGCGGGGTGAAGGGCTCGGCGTAGTGGCGGAAGCGGCCGAATCCGCCCACGTAGCGGGGATCGTCGACGTCGATCGCCTGCTTGTACATGGTCCGGTAGTTCATCAGCATCGGGAAGCCGTAGATCCAGCCCTCCGCGGCGATCCGCCGCGCCTCTGCCCTGTCGACCATGACCGCACCTCCATCAGGCTTTCATAGGGAAATGCCCGGATGTTCGCCTTCTCCGCTCCCGCGGAAGGTCAAGTCATCGCCACGGCGGCGGTGTCCGGGTAGTCGGTGACGAACGCGTCCACCCCGAGACGGAGGTGGGCGCGGTACTCGGTCGGCGCGTCGCCGTGGTCCCAGGGCAGCGGCCCTCGCCGCAGCTCGGCCGGCAGGAAGCGGTTCTCGTCGCGGAAGGTGTAGACACCGATCTTGAGCCCGGCCGCGTGCGCGTCCCGCACCAGCGTGGTGGGCGCCGCCGAGGCGCCGTCGGGGCCGAGCGGGATCACCGAGGACTTGTCGGGGCCGATCCACTGGGCGTACTCCGCGATCCTCGCGAGCCCTTCGGGACGCATCATGTCGGCGTAGGTCGCCGGATCCCCCGCCACCTCCAGGTCGTACGGCCGGCCCGCCGTGCCGAGCGCCTGCCAGAGCGGCACCCGCAGCTCCTTGGCCACCCGGCGCAGGCTGGAGGGCTCGAACGACTGGACGACGATCCGCTCCTGCCGGCTGCCGGCGACCGTCTCGATGAGCGGCTCCTCCAGCGGCAGTCCGATCGACCTGAAGTAGGTGGGGTGCTTGGTCTCGGGGAACACGCCGACCTCGCGCCCGTGCCGTAGCGACAGCATCTCGGCCAGGTCGAGCACCTCCTGGAAGGTCATCACCTCGTGGACGCCGTCGTACACGGTGGCCCGCCGGCGCAGCTCGGGCAGCCGCTCGACCGCCCGCAGGGTCTTGAGCTCCGCCAGGGTGAAGTCCTCGGTGAACCAGCCCGTCACCTCGAGGCCGTCGATCACCTTGGTGGTGCGGCGTCCCTTGAACTCGGGATGTCGGGACACGTCGGTGGTGGAGGAGATGTCGTTCTCGTGCCTGACGACCAGCACGTGGTCCTTGGTGGGCACCAGGTCGGGCTCGATCCAGTCGGCGCCCATGGCCACCGCCAGCTCGTAGCTTCCCGCGGTGTGCTCGGGGCGGTGACCTGCCGCACCCCTGTGTCCGATGATGATCGCTCGCATGCCAATTATGGTAAGGACCGAAATGTCCGATGCCGAATCCTATGAACATCCTGTGTGGACCTCACAGACGAAGCGAGGGCGAGTACCATCCCTGATGGTCATGCCCGTGGGATCTTCTCCGTGCGCCCGTGCGCTCCCCCCACCGGAGGTCCAGTTGGAGGCGTTGAGCCTGTCGTGTCAGCAACTGCCGGGCGTCGCCCTGATCCAGGTCGGCGGCCAGCTCGACGTGACCAACGACACGCAACTCGAGGCGTTCGTCCTGCAGGCCCGCCGACGGCTCTCCGACCATCTGGTGTTCGACCTCGGTGAGCTGACGTTCATGGGCAGCAGCGGCCTCAGGGTGGTGCTCGACGCCTACCGCGCGGGCGCCGGCCACGGAGGCGCGGTCTATCTGGCCGCGCTGCAGCCCGAACCGGCCAGGCTCGTCGAGATCACCGGCGCCGGGCGTCATCTGCGGGTCTGCGCCACCGCTCTCGAAGCGCTGACCCACGCCCTCGCCGCGCGCATCACTGAGTGATCTGCCTGATCAGAGGTGTGGAGCCGGAGAGTCGGGGCATCGGAGACCGATGGGAATGGTCGAGGTGTCGTCGTGGAGAGAGCTCGACGACGCGATCGCCGGGGTGGACCGCAGGCACGGTTCGGGCCACGCGCACTCGACGCTGGTCTTCCGTGGCCTGGCCAAGAGCAGCTACTCGCACGTGTCGGGGCTGGCCAGGCTCCAGGGCGACTACGCCGTCCTCGAGCCGCACCTCATCCGCAACTTCCGCAAGTACGCCCATCGCCAGACGCCTGGCCCGACCGTGTGGGACTGGCTGGCGCTGGGCCAGCACCACGGCCTGCCCACACGGCTGCTGGACTGGACCTTCTCGCCGCTGGTCGCCCTGCACTTCGCGACCGCCTCCTGGCCCGCCGACGACGGCGTGCTGCTGGCGGTCGACTGCGCGGCGGCGCACCGGCTGCTTCCCGAACCGCTGCGCGTGATGCTCGACCGTGAGGGAGCGCTGCTCTTCACCACCGAGATGCTGGCGAGGGAGGCCGCAGACCTCGCGAGCTTCGACGCGCTGGACGACGAGCCCTTCCTGGCCTTCTTCGAGCCGCCGTCACTGGACGAGCGGGTGGTCAACCAGTCGTCGGTGCTGTCGGTGATCTCCTGCCCCGAGTTCCAGCTCGAGCAGTGGCTCGACAAGCACCAGGACCTGTGGTGGGCGTGGTCGATCCCGCCCGAGGTCAAGGCCGAGATCAGGGAGCGGCTCGACCAGGCCAACATCACCGAGAGAGTGCTCCTGCCAGGGCTCGACGGATTGGCGGCCTGGCTGCGCCGCTACTACACGCCCGGCCTCGCAGGCCGTGCCGAGGACGGCGGCGCGTCGATGAGCGGCATGGAGACCGACCGCCAGCAGGAAGGCCGGATGGGCGGCTGATCCTCAGTGCTTGCGAGCGGTGGGCACCCGGCCCCTCGTCAGCAGGAAGCCCAGGGCGATCATGCCCACGCCCAGGACGAAGTGCAGCCAGTTGTCGGCGACGTTGACGGGCACGAAGTTCGCGGCGCTGTCACGGTCGATGACCATGCCGTACAGCCACAGCAGCAGATAGATGACCCCTCCGCCGATGAGGAAGTTGCGGGCGCCGGCCCAGGTGCGGGCCAGCAGGATGCCGGCGACGCCGAACAGCAGGTGGACGATGTTGTGCAGGATCGAGACCTGGAACACGCCGAGCAGCAGCGCGTCGGATTGGTGACCGGCGAACCGCAGGTCACCGTAGTCGCTGGTGACGCCGGGAATGAAGCCGAGCACGCCGACGAGCAGGAACACCGCGCCGACGACGAGCGAGGCGAGCTGTACCGGCGAGCTGCGGGCCGGGGTACGAGGGGTGTCCATGGCAGACCTCCCTGGGAGCCATTGGTACCCTGACCTGCTACCCGAGAGAGGTCGAACCAGTCGTCGCGGCAGAGGCGGACAAGCCGATGCGCCTCCCGGCCCCGCGCGGCTCAGGAGCGCTTGCTCACCGCGGCCTCCAGCTCGGTCTTGGTCATCCTCGAGCGGCCGGGAAGGTCCATGGCCTTGGCCTTCTCGTAGAGCTCCTCCTTGGTGAGCTCCCCTTCGGCGCCCGACTTCTGCGCAGGCACACGGGCCGCCTTCCGCGCGGGCGCGGGGCGGCCGGCCTTCCGTGCGGGGGCGGCCTTCTGCGCGGGCACGCTCAGGGCGAGCATCTCCTGGTCCCTGCGCTCCTTGAAGGCCCTGCCCAGCTCCTGGAGCCGTTTCGTGCCCACCGCCTCGGCGAGGGCGGGCAGGATCTCGTTCTCCTCCTCCTCGACGTGGTGGGTGACCGATTCGACGAGCTGCATGAGCACCCTGTCGAAGTCGGGGCTGTCCGGCTTGGCCGCCTTGAGCTTGTTGAGGAGGATCTCGGCCTCCTTGTGCTCCTCGAAGCCGTGGTGGACCTCGCCCTTCTCGGCGGGGGCGGCCTCGCGGATCACGGGATAGACCCTGTCCTCCTCCGCGCGCGCGTGCGAGGTGAGCAGCGCGGCCAGCTCGGCCACGTCGGCCTCCCTGCTGTCGCGCTTGCTCTGCAGCCGCTCGAAGAGAGCCTCGATCTTGCGGTGATCGCTGGTGATCAGCGTGATGACATCTGTCGGCATACGGATCAGCTACCCTGCGAACACGCTCCGTAGTCAGCCGGGCAGCAAATCCAGCCAAACGCTGACAGGCGTAGAGTGGCAGTACCGAGAAGTTCCGTGCGCCGGCATTCGCATCGACGCAGGCCCCGGTCAGCAGTCGACTCCTCACGAGTCGAAGACAGGCGGCACGTCATGATGCCGAACCACACCACCGACTCGGTCGGCGTGCGGCTGGTGCTGGAGCCGACAGAGACCCGTGACGGCGTCCTGCACGGCGCCTGGTGGCCTCGCTCCCACGACTTGCGCGGCGAGCTCGCCGCCCTCGTCACCGACCTGGGCCGTCGACTGGGCACGATCCTCCGCGTAAGGGTCGACCCCGACGCCTGGGACGACGTGCCGTCCAGCCTCATGATCGCCGGGCGGTTCCTCAGGATCGGTGACTTCCCCTCGCCGATGGGGACGATCACGGTGATCCGCGGCGGCCACGACGGCTTCCTCCTGCTGGTGGTCCCACCCGAGACCACCGCCACGAGGGCCGCCTCCATGATGGCGGCCGCCGCGCGCCCTGCCAACGGCACCTGCGCGGCGGAGCTCCTCGCGTCGAGGGGCCCCGCAGAGGAGCCGCACTCGG
Source organism: Nonomuraea recticatena (assembly GCF_039533245.1). Lineage (NCBI taxonomy): Bacteria > Bacillati > Actinomycetota > Actinomycetes > Streptosporangiales > Streptosporangiaceae > Nonomuraea > Nonomuraea recticatena. The sequence continues at coordinate 188,566 of NZ_BAAATE010000009.1, forward strand.
AGACCAGACTCGCCATGACGCGCGCCTACACGCAGGCCGACGAGACGGCGGTTCTCGCGCTGGTCAACGCCGACCGCCTGCCGGGGCAGCCCATGTGCTCGAGGCAGATGCTCGCCGACGCCGTCGAGGGGACGTGCGTGGACAATCCGTCGCCTTGGGCCGAGCTCGACCCACCCCGCACGGAGGTGCTGATCGACGACTCAGGTGACGTGGTCGGCGTGATCTCCTACACGACCAGGGCGCGCGACGCCGCGGGACTCATCCTGTGGCTGCACGGGAGCGAGAACACGACCGTGATCGAAGCTCTCGTCCAGCGGGCCCTCGACTGTCTGAAGGGGTGCTCCTTCGTCCACGCGTTCACCGTCGCCTCGGCGCTGACCTCGGGGCTCGGCGCGCTTCCCTGCGTCCGCCGCGCGACCACGCGCAAGGTGCTCGAACACGCGGGTTTCGCCGGCCGCGACTCATGGCGCTACCTGCACCGCGGGGTCGGAGGACTCGGGCTGGCGCAGACCGGTCCGCCGGTGAGGGTGGCTGCCTGCGAGCGGCCGTCGGGCTGGTGGCTGAGCGTCGCCGAGCACGAGATCGGGGTCGAGGCGGTCGCGGGAACGCCCTCCCACGGGGTGGGGGTGCTGTGGTGGCTCGGCACGGACACCGCCCACGACGACGCCGCGCTCGACAAGGCCGTGCTCGACCGGGCCCTCGCGCTGCTCTACGCGAACGGGGCCAGGGAGATCGTGCTCTACGCCGAGGGCGAGCCACTACCCGCCCGGTCGCTGTTCGACACGGCGGGCTTCGTCGACGTCGACCATCTGGCGTCGTACGCCAGAGGATGAGGTCTATGTGCTGGCGGGGCGCGGCGGCGGCACGAGGGTCGTGGCCTTGCCGTAGAGGGGCAGGCTGCGGTCGAGCCCCGTGAGGTGCAGCAGCGTCACCATGTAGGGGCGGGGCGAGGCCACGCCGAAGTCGACGCCCCGCGCGCGGGCGCGGCGTTGCATGCCGACCAGGACGGCCAGCCCTGAGCTGTCGCAGAACACGACATCGGTGAGGTCGCACACGAGTGCGCCCGTGCTCTGGTCGAGCGCGTGGATCAACAGGTCGCGCAGGGCGGGGCTGGTGAAGATGTCGATGTCGCCGTGCAGACGGACGACGGTGGCGTCGGCGGGAAGGGGCCGAGCGCCCGCCCTGAGGCCGGGTTGTCGAGTACTAACGATGATCATGGCAGGTCCGATCGACGATGGGATGGGAAGGGCTCCATGGCGGCGCGGCCGCCACGCGGCCAGTACTCACACAGGTCGTACGGCCTGCGCCTGAGGGCCTCTGTCACCCTGGTTCACCTCGAACTCGACGCGCTGGTCCTCGGCGAGGCTGCGGAAGCCGCCGGCGTCGATCGCGGAGAAGTGGACAAAGACATCGGGACCACCACCGTCGACGGCGATGAAGCCGAACCCCTTGTCATCGTTGAACCATTTCACAGTTCCCTGTGCCATGTGGTCTCTCCCTTGCCCGAGATGAGGGCGGATCGCAGGCTCGCGCTCCGCCGACCGGTTGTCACAGCGGCGGTACCGCGCCATCTCTCGACGAAACAGGGGCACACCCATGCCATCCACGAGCGTGCGAGAGCAAACCACGTGCACGGATAATCCGGCTGCACCATATAACGGACGAGGCGGTTCGCGCATTCCCGCGGGCCGCCGCCGCGGAACCGCTCCCAAGGTAGACTCCGGGGACCGAGGACATTTCGTGCGTTGGCATTCAGGCTCGCGTCGCCCGCGGCGACAGACGATTATCCGGCCATATTCCCGGTCCTTTTCCGGCCTCTGAGCAGGCGATCATGACGCCCGTGCCGCTTCACCGCCTCCCGCCGCCGACGGCGGCTCGTCGATCTCGTGCGCGAGGTCCGCGCAGGCGTCTCATCCTCTCCGATCGGAGCACCCATGAACGTCTTCGACACCTCGGCCTCGACCACGACCGTCCGGCTGTCCGGCGAGATCGACATCTTCAGCAGCGCCGCCCTGAGGGAGCGGCTGCTGGGGGAGTTGCGCCGCAGCTCCAGCCTGCTCGTCCTCGACCTGTCGAGAGTGACGTTCTGCGACACCTCGGGTCTCGGCGTCCTGGTGGGCATCCAGCGTCGCGCCAGGTTGATGGGCATCACGCTCGCGCTGACGGGGGCGCTGCCGTACATGGCCCAGCTTCTGCACACCACCGGGCTGGACCGCAGGCTGCCGACGGTGGCCTGAATCGAAGTCGTCTTTTCGGCAGCCTTTGTTTCACCTTCTCTTTGCACCGTCTTCGGCCGGCGGCGGAGAAGCCCTTTACAAGCGCTTTCGCACATTACTGTGAAAGCGCTTACAGTCAGAAAAGGATATGGATACGGCCATCAACGAGGTGGCTCGGCGCGCCCGGGTGTCCATCGCGACGGTCGTCAGCCGGAGACGCCGAGGAGGAAGGCGGCGGGGACCAGGGCGATCGTCAGCGCGACGGCCCACCACCTGGGAGCGGGCGCCTGCCGCAGGACGGCGACGCCGAGGGGGACCAGGGCGAAGGCGAGGCCGAGGAGGGCGGCGACGGAGATCGGGTCGCTGCTGCCCTTGAGGACGCCCAGCGGCAGCCCTGCGGCGAGCGCCAGCGCGACGCACCGCGCCACGCCGACGGCCCCCGCGCCCATGGCCCTGGCGCGGAAGGCGCCGACCGCGAGCACGATCCAGCCGCCCATGATGAAGACGTTGACCGCCTTGAAGAGGTGGAAGGCGCCGTAGGTGGAGGCGACGGCCTTCTGCGCGGCCTCGAGGCCCAGGGCGTCGACCAGCTGGAAGGCCAGGTGGCTCACTCCCGCGTGGAAGACCCGGCCGAACAGCCCGAGAACCACCAGCGTGACGCCCCACCTGGCCCAGCCGGGGCAGGTGACGCCGATCCCGCGGGCCAGCGAGGTCACGGCGGGCCACAGCAGGACGGTCCCCGCCGCGAAGAGGCTGTAGGAGAGGACCATCCGGCCAGGCTCGGCGGCGTAGGCGGCCAGCTGGCCGGGGAAGAAGTCGGCCTCCCCGCTCCGCGCCAGCACCCCCGCGAGGAGCAGCAGCGGGCCGAGGATCAGGCTCACGCCCTCCACCCACGGTCCCGGAAGGGTGGCGCGGCGGTCCACGGCGGTCTGCGGTGTCTCGGTGCTCGTCATGCGCCTCATTCAACCGAGCGCCCCCCTCGGGCACACGGGCGCAGAAGCGAGAGCCGGAGGTATACCTGGCACTACCGCTTACGGAGTCGTCACACGCCTGCCTGTGTCATTTCCTTCCGCTCATCGCCGTGGAGCGGAAGGCCGTCACCGGCGCGTGAGGCCTCGCCGTCGCCCGGAGGACCTCAGCGCCGACACGCCGGCCGCCAGCACCCCCGTGACCACGGCGGCCACCGCCGTCCCGAGGAGCCGCCGCTGCCCGCGCACCCTGCGCCTGACCTGCGCGTAGGGCACGGTGGAGAACGACACCAGCGCGTAGCGCGACACGTAGCGGCCGGGCAGCGCCGCCTCCAGCCGGTGCTCGACGTTCTTGACCAGCCGGTACATCGGCGAGGCCACCTTGTCGCGCATCTCGACGAAGTTGGCGAGCGCCATCTCGGCGATGGCGTCGGTGTTCTCCCTGCGCCGCTCCTCGAACAGCGGCAGCGCCCGCTCCCACCTGCCGCCGCTCTCCTCCAGGCACCGGTCGAGCTCCACCACGTCCTCGAAGCCGCAGTTGGCTCCCTGGCCGTAGAAGGGCACGATCGCGTGCGCCGCGTCGCCGATCAGTCCGACCCTGCCGTCGGCGTGCCAAGGAGCGCAGCGGACGGTGCCGAGCAGGCCGACGGGGTTGTGGCGGTAGTCGTCGGCCAGGTCAGGGGCGAGCGGCACCACGTCGGGGTAGTGGGCGCGGAAGTGACGTTCCACGGCCGCCGGGCTGCTCAGCGAGGCGAAGCTCGCGGTGCCGCCCGTCGGCCAGAACATCGTGCAGGTGAAGGAGCGGTCGGGATTCGGCAGCGCGATCATCATGGAGGTGCCGCGCGGCCAGATGTGCAGGGCGCCGGGGTCGAGCGCGAACTCGCCGTCCACCGCGGGGATGGTCAGCTCCTTGTAGCCGTGGTCGAGGAAGTCCAGGCTCTCCTCGACGCGCCCGTGGGCGAGCAGCTGCCCGCGTACGGCCGAGCCCGAGCCGTCCGCGCCGAGCACCACGCCTGCCTCCGCCAGGACGTCGCCCTGCTCGGTCTCGAACGTCATCGTCCCCGTCGCGGGGTCGAGGCCGGTCAACCGGTGCCCGAAGAGGACCTTCACGCCGGGAGCCGACTCGGCGGCGTCGAGCAGCGTGTTGTTGAGCGCGCCCCTGCTGATCGAGTTGATGGCCAGATCGCCGTCGCGGCTGTACCTCTGGAAGTCCAGCGGGCCGGAGACCGGGTGGATCATCCGGCCGCGCATCGGCAGCGCGTCGGCCATGACCCGCTCCTCCAGGCCGATCCTGCGCAGCGCGTCGAGGCCGCGTTCGGAGATGGCCAGGTTGATCGACCTGCCCCGCTCCACGACGCCGCCGCGCGGGTCGGGCCGCCGTTCGTAGACGGTCACGTCGAGACCGCGCCTGCCCAGATAGCAGGCGAGCAGGCAGCCGGTGAGCCCCGCGCCGACGATGGCCACGTTCATGGTGTCCTTCGCTTTCTTCACATGTGGGTACGGGCCGACCACAGCTCGGGGAAGACCACCCGGGCCATGCTGCGCTCCAGCCACGCGAGGCCGTTCGAACCGCCGCTGCCGGGCTTGGCGCCCATCGAGCGGCGGACGGCGGCGACGTGCTGGTAGCGCCAGTCGCCGAACTGCTCGGCGACCTCGGTGAGCGCCTCGCCGAGCATCCGCAGCTCGTTGGTCGTGCTGTCGTCGCGGTAGACCTCGACCCAGGCCTTCTCGACCGCCTGGTGGGGTTCGTGCTCCAAGGAGAAGTCACGTTCGAGCAGCTCAAGGGGGACGTCGTGACCGCGGCGGGCCAGCAGCGCGATGGTCTCGTCCCAGACGCTCGACGACTCGAAGGTGCGCATCAGCTCGCGGTGGACCTTCGGCTGCCGCCTGAACGGCCGGAGCAGCGCGACGCTCTTCAGCCCCAGCAGGAACTCCAGGTGCCGGTACATCGAGGACTGGAGCCCCGACGCCTCGCCGAGCTGGTCGCGGAAGCGGTTGAAGTCCGAGGGGGTCATCCACCGCAGTCCGCGCCAGCTTCCGTTGAGCCCTTCGAGGTGCAGCGCCGTACGGCGCAGCGGTGCCAGAGCCGCCCCCACCTCGTCGTCGCGCAGCGCCGCCCTGGCGTTGCGCAGCTCGAAGGTGACGAGCTTGAAGTACAGCTCCATCACCTGGGTGATCATCAGGAACGACATCTCGCCGGGGTCGTCGCTGAGCGGTTGCTGCAGGTTGTGGAGCACCTCGGTGTGCACGTAGGCGTCGTAGGGGACCTCGGCCTGGAACTCCAGCGTCGGTGATCCACCCGTGGCCATGGCCCGTTCGGCCCGCTCCACGGCCGTCGTCGGCCGCACTGTCTGACGTGTACCGTCCACTGGTCACCCTCCCCTGACTGACCACCTCATGATGGCCGGGTGAAGGGTCCGGAAGGAATGCCGGTTCAACGGCGATGCCCCACTATGGGCGTACGATTCCGGCTATATCCTGGCGGCTGCTTTCCGATCGAAAGGTGCCCCCTGATGGACGACATGGACTGGGAGCTCCTGCGCGAACTGCAGGCCAACGCCAGGCTCTCCTTCAACGAGCTGTCGCGCAGGGTCCATCTGTCGCCGCCCGCGGTGGCCGAGCGGGTGCGCAGGCTGGAGGAGTCGGGGGTGATCACCGGCTATCACGCGCAGGTGGATCCTGCGATGGCCGGTTGGTCGGTGTCGGCGTTCATCCGCATGTCGTGTTACGGACCCCGCTGCGTGCTGCGCGACCCCGAGGTGGCCGGCTGGCCCGAGGTGCGCGAGATCCACCGGGTCACCGGCGACGTGTGCAGCATCCTCAAGGTGGCGGCGGCCTCGATGGCCGCCTTCGAGGACCTGATCGACAGGCTGGCCGTCTACGGGCAGCCGTCGAGCACCATGGTCCTGTCCAGCCCGCTCACCGCGCACCCGCTCACGGCCGCGACCCCGTGAGTGCCCCGGGCGAGGGTCTGCTCCTCGCTCTCGCCCGGCTCGGGCTTGCCGCCGGGCAGGTAGAACAGGTCGGGGGCGCTCTTCTTGCTGACCACGAGCAGCCGTCCCCTGTCGATGACCGCCGCGGCCACGACGTCGATGGCCTCGCGTTCTTGTCCGTCCACAACCGGCCACCCTGCCAGACGCGCCGGAGCCGGCGGCGTCCGGGTCGCCGTGGATCAGCGCCAGTACGTGGGATAGCGGTGGCCCGGCAGTGCGCGGCCGAGCACGACGCCGCCGAGGACGACGACCACGCTGGCGGCCAGCACCGGGTTGAGCACGAAGAGCGGGCCTGGGTCGGTGAGCCCTGCCAGGGCCGCGGTGGCCGTCGCGGGCGGATGCGGGGCGCGCAGCAGGAGCATGGGGGCGGTGGCCAGGCCCGCCGCGACGACGGCGGCCCAGATCGAAGGGCCGGTCAGCGTGGTGATCGCGAGGGCGAGCACGGCGGCGCTGAGGTGGCCGAACAGGATGCTGCGGGGCTGCGCGAACGGCGCGGCGGGAGCGACCGCCACGATGGCGGCGCTCGCCGCGAACGGCAGCGCGAACAGCGGGAGGCTGGTCGCGGAGGTCACCGCGGCGAGCAGCAGCAGGCCCGCCAGGGTGGCCGTGGTGGTGACGAGGATCGCGGTGGCCGGCGGCCGGGCGGGGGCGGCGGGGGGAGGAGAGGTCATGGACGCCATCGGCGGCCTCCTTCGGGTCGATGGAGGAACGGGCCCGGCTCGCCGGAGGGCAGGCCCGCTCCTCCTGGTCGGTGGGACAGGCCCCGCTCCTCAGTCGGACAGGCCGCGGAGGAAGTCGCGGATGAGGGCGGCGCTCTGCTTCAGGCGGGTCGTGAGCGGGAAGTGGCCGGCGTCCAGGAGGTGGATGCGGGCCTGCTTCACGTCCCTTGCGTAGGCGCGGGCTCCGTCGGGACCGAAGATCTCGTCGTTCCTTCCCCAGACCGCGAGCAGCGGCGGCTGCTGGGTGCGCAGGTAGTCCTGCCATGCGGGATAGTGGCCGGGGTTGACGCCGTAGTCGAGGAACAGGGCCAGCTGGATCTCCTGGTTGCCGGGACGGTCGAGCAGCGCCTGGTCGAAGGCCTCGTTGTCGGGGTTGACCAGTGAGGTGTCGGGGACGCCGTGGGTGTACTGCCAGTGGGTGGCCTCGCGGGTGAGCAGGCCGCGCAGGGCGTCGCCGTTGGCCTGGCTCGGGTCGGCCCAGTAGGCGCGGATCGGCTCCCAGAAGGGGGTCAGGCCCTCGTCGTAGGCGTTGCCGTTCTGGGTGACGATGCCGGTGATCCGCTCGGGGTGGCGCAGGGCCAGCCGGAAGCCGACCGGCGCGCCGTAGTCGTGGATGTGGAGCGCGTAGCTGGTCAGGCCAAGGGTCTCCAGCAGCCGGTCCACGACGTCGGCCAGGTGGTCGAAGGTGTAGTCCCACTCGTCGGCCGCGGGGGCGGAGCTGTGGCCGAAGCCGGGGTAGTCCGGTGCGAGGAGATGGAACTCGTCGGAGAGTTCCTCCATGAGCTCCCGGTAGGCGATCGACGAGGTCGGGAAGCCGTGCAGCAGCACGAGCGTCGGCGCTGAGGGGTCGCCCGCCTCGCGATAGAAGACGTTCAGCCCGTCGATCTCGACTGTGTGGTGGCGAACGGTCATGACGATCCTCACTAACCATCTAAATCAGTTTTGCCGGTTGGTGTGGACAACGTAGCGCGGCCACGTTCAACCGGTCAAATCGCGTTAGGGGGTTAAGATGGAGGTATGACGCGAACGCGGCCGCTGCTAGGCGAACCCCTGGCGCTGGACCTGGTCAACACCGCCTGGGTGGAGCAGGACGCCTGGGTGGACTTCTTCGATGATCCCGGCGGAACGGAGGCGTGGCTCGCCGAGCACGGACTGCAGGGCGAAGCCGATCAGGCGAGGAAGCCGCTGGTCGCGGCGCGTGACGCGCTGCGGGCGGCCCTCGTCGGAAGGGAAGGCCCGCTCGACGCCGTCCTCGACCACGGTTCACGGCGACCGCGACTGCGGGGGGCGCGGCCGTACGAGGAGATCGTCGTCGACGACCCGGCCTGGCATGCGGCATGGGTGGCGGCGGCCGACCTCGTCCGCCTGATGGGCGAGCGCCCCGAGCGGATCCGCAAGTGCGCCAACCCGGCGTGCGTGCTCTGGTTCTACGACATCAGCAAGAACGGCAGCCGCCGCTGGTGCTCGATGGAGACCTGTGGCAACCGCGCCAAGAGCAGCCGCTTCCAGGAGCGCCAGCGCTCGGCCTAGGCGCGGGAGCGAACGGGAAGCGTCAGGCCCACCTTGATCGGGCGCATCACGATGCTGGTGGTGAACCTGCGCACGTTGCCGTTGTCGAAGAACGTCCGCTGGGTGAACCCCTCGAAGTCCTCCATGTCCCGAGCGGTCACGATCAGCACGAAGTCGTAGGCGCCGGTGACGTAGTAGCACTGCTGGACGTTCTCGTCGGCGTCCATCTGGTAGCGGAAGGCGTCGAGCACCTCCGACTTCTCGCGCTCCATCTCCACCTCCACGATGAACGTCATCGCCTGGCCGAGCGCCTTCGGGTTGAGCACCGCCACCTCGCGGGCGATCACGCCGGTCTCGCGGAGCCGCTTGATGCGGCGCTGGACCGCGGCGGTCGACATGCCCACCTCGACCGCGATGGACTCGGCGATGGTGCGGGCGTCCCGCTGCAGGCGGTCGAGAATGGCGCGATCGAGGTCGTCCAGGTCCGGCGTGCGCATGAACCGCAGATTATCGCCGTACGGCGCGGCCGAACGACGGCATCGCCCTCGAAGTCGCGAGTTGGCCGCACGTGGTCTCCCTAGCATTTTCCTCATGGAGAACAGCTGGCTGAACAGCGCGCGAGAGACCTACACCGCGAACGAGCGCGAGTTGCTCGGCGTCGCCCACGCCGAGCAGGCCCGTGCCTTCTTGGGCCCCCACCCCGCCAACCGCGCCACCCCGTTGCTCTCCCTTCCCTCGATGGCGAGTACGGCAGGCGTCGCCTCGATCCTGGTCAAGGACGAGAGCGGGCGCATGGGGCTCGGCAGCTTCAAGGCGCTGGGCGGTATGTACGCCGTCGCCCGGCTGGTGCGGACCGAGGCCGAGGAGCGCCACGGTCCACGGCCCACCGAGGAGCAGGTGCGCGAGATCGCCGCGCGCACCCCGTTCGTCTGTGCCAGCGCGGGCAACCACGGCATCTCCATGACGGCCGGAGTGCGCGAGCTCGGCGGCGACCCGATCGTCTTCCTCAGCGAGGACGTCCCCGAGGACTTCGCCCGCCGCCTGCGCAGGCTCGGCGCTGAGGTACGGCGCAGCCCCGGCGACTACGAGCAGAGCATGGCCGCGGCGCAGGAGGCCGCCGAACGCCACGGCTGGCGGCTGATCTCCGACAGCTCATGGGACGGCTACACCGCCGTCCCCCTCGACATCATGCGCGGCTACACCGCTCTGTTCGACGAGGTCGCCGAGGCCCTGCGCGGCGGGGCCGCCGAGAGCGCCTGGGCCGTGGGTGACACCGGAGGCGCGGGAGGCCCTGGCAGCGTCGAGGGTGGCGAGGCGCCGAGTCACGTCTTCGTCCAGGCGGGTGTGGGCGGTCTCGCCGCGGCGGCCGCCGGGTACGTGCGCGACCGCTGGGGTGAGCAGCCGAAGATCGTCGTGGTCGAACCGCAGGCGGCCCCCTGCCTGCTGGTGAGCGCCCGTGAGGGCAGGCCGACGCGGGTCGAGGGCGGGCAGACCCTGCTCGGACGTCTCGACTGCCGCGAACCGTCCCTGGTGGCATGGCGGCTGCTGTCCCGCCTGGCCGACGCCTTCGTGACCATCACCGACGAGGAGGCCGAGAGCGCCGCCAGGCTCCTGGCCGCCGAGGGCGTGCGGGTCTCGGCCTGCGGCGCCGCCGGAGCGGCGGGCCTGCTCTCCCTCGACCAGGCCGCCCGCACCGCGCTGGACCTGGGCCCGGCCTCCCGCGTGCTCCTCGTGGGCTCCGAAGGGGCGCTCTGACCCGGCCCCGACCGTCGGCCGGCCCGGATACAAGCGGTGAGATCGAGCCGGGTGACCAGGTCCGACCGGCAGCGGCCGTCTTCGGGCGTGAGCCGCCCAGCCCGTTCGCGGTCGCGAGCACGGCTTGGATGACCCCTGAACTCATCAGATGCGAACGCCCCGCGTGGGCGGCCGGTGACACCAAAAAGCCGGGGCCCGCACCCAAAGGTGCGAGCCCCGGCTCGTGGCGCTAAGCCCGAATTAGGCGGGAACGATGTTCTCGGCCTGCGGGCCCTTCTGGCCCTGGGTGACGTCGAAGGAGACCTTCTGACCCTCGGTCAGCTCCCTGTAGCCGCCCTGGGAGACGATGTTGGAGTAGTGGGCGAAGACGTCAGCGCCGCCGCCGTCCTGCTCGATGAAGCCGAAGCCCTTTTCCGAGTTGAACCACTTCACGGTTCCAGTAGCCATGTCAATCTCCCTAACTAGATGCGGGGCGAGTTCCGCCCCTGCACGGGTCGTTTGTCGCTGAGATGACCCCACCCGGAGATGACCGGCAAACAAAAATGCACCTGAAGGTCACATGATGACATCAGGCGCACACAAAGTCTTTGTATGGGTACCACAACTGCAACTTCCATCAAGGTAGCACACTTTTGAGCTCAGCGGTAGTCGGTCACCATGTCGTGCGCCGCGTGGCTGAAAGCGAGGACCCTGGCGGTGGCTCCGCCGGCCCGCCACAGGAGCCGCCACTCCAGGGGCGGGGCGTCGCTGAAGGGGACGTAGGCGACGTCGGGACGCGCGTAGTAGCGCCTGGCCTGCGCGCCCACGGGGAAGACCCCGAGACCCGCGCCGACCAGCGTGAGCATCTCCTGGAAGGTCGCGGCCGAAGGTCCTGGCGCGATCGGCAGGCCCGAGGGCGTGCGCGCGGGCGTGTGATCCTCGCGCAACGATGCGGGCAGCGTGTCGGGCAGCTGGAGCATCGGGACGCGGGCCAGGTCCTCGACGGACACGGACGTCCGCCTGGCGAAGGGGTGCCCGACTGGTACGGCCAGCATGCGCGCCTCGCTCACCAGCACCGGCCCGGTGGCGAAGCCGGGTTCGCGCTCGGGGAGCCCGGGAGGCAGACTCGCCAGAACGATCTCCACCTCGTCGTCGCGCAGCCACGTCACGATCTCCCCGATCTGCGCCTCCCTGATGCGCACCTCGCAGTCGGGCTGCCGCTTCCTGAACAGCTCGCTCGCCCCGACCAGCAGCTGACCGGCCGCGGCGCCGGTGAAGGCGACCCGCAGCGTGCCCGCGATGCCCTTTCCCGACTCGATCGCCCGCTCGAGCGCGGTGCCGATCTGGGTCCAGGCAGGCCTGATCTCCTCGAAGAGCTGCCGTCCGACAGGGGAGAGCTGCACGCGGCGGCTGGTCCTGTCGAACAGGGGGACGCCGACGCGCCGCTCCAGTTTCTTGATCGTCTGGCTGACCCTCGCAGTGGACACGTGCAGGCGCTCGGCCGTACGGCCGAAGTGCAGCTCCTCGGCGAGCGTCAGGAACGCCTCCACCTCGTGGCGCTCCAGCATGACCGCTCCCCATCGTTAAGTCTGGATTCACGATCCTTGCACAGGCTCTCGTTGATCGCGAGCCTCGTCCTGCCGAGGGTGGAGGCACACAGACGCCTGCACGGGAGCATCGATGTACGTCACCACCCAGCACGCCGTATCAGCGGTCGCGGCCGACGCCGTCTCCAGGGAACTCAGGGATCGCGCCGAGATCACCGACGCGCTCTACCGTTTCGGGCTCGGCCAGGATCTCAAGGACGGCGAGCTGTTCGCCTCGGCCTTCGCCGAAGACGCCGAACTCGACTTCCGCCCCGCGGCCGCCGCGTGGGGCGCCGAGCCCCCGCTGATGTCCGGCAGGGACACGATCGTCACGACCATCCTCGCGATGTTCGAGGGCAGGGTGGACACCACCCACCAGGTCACCAACCCGCGCGTCGCCGTCGACGGAGACACCGCCCGCCTGACCGCGCTGGTGGAGGCCCAGCACCTGCTCATCGCGGACCGCGGCACGCACGCCCTACTGAAGAACCTCTACGACGTCGACCTCGTCCGCGAGGGCGAGCGCTGGCTCCTGCGGAGGGTCGTCATCGACAACCTCTGGTACACCGGCGACCCGACGGCCGTCTTCGGCGGCTGAGCATCCGCGGGGCACTCACCCGGGAGACGGCCGAGCCACGCGTGAGGCGTCCGACGTCACCAGGGCTCGGCCGGGCCGGTGGTGGTGGTGTTCCGGTGGCGGAGGGCCAGGACGGCGGCGGCGCCGCCGAGGCCCAGGGCAAGGGCGGCCAGGCCCCAGGCCAAGCCCTTGCGCTCGCAGCCCAGCATCGCGTCGACCGAGAGCTTTCCCGGACCGTGCACCGCCAGCGACGCCGCGCCGGTGGCGAGAATGAGCGGGTACTCGAACCCGCCGTGCTGCGCCCACAGCCCCTTGGACAGGTGCGCCGAGACGGCGGCGTTGGTCATCGTCGCGATGAGACCGGCGGAGGAGAGCGGCGTGGCCGCGCCGAGGGCGATCCCCGCGCCCGAGCCGAACTCGCCCAGACCGGCCGCCAGGCCCACGAGCCTGCCCTGCGGATAGCCGAGCGCCGTCATCATCTCGCCGGTCGCCTCGGGGCCGCCCCCGCCGAACCAGCCGAACAGCTTCTGCGCGCCGTGCCCCATGAGCAGCAGGCCGGCGGGCACGCGCAGCAGCAGCACACCCATGTCCTCTGCGGTTACCTTCATGCGGAGTTCTTACCCGTACAAGCCGGGCATTATGGCTGCGCCGAAATGAGGCGGCAGGGCGTCTAGGAGTCGCGTTCGGCGAGCGACGACGGCTGCGGCGTGCCCCGCAGCCGATCGAGGCGCGACATGATCGGGGTGGCGGTGACACCGTGCAGCACGATGGAGACCACCACGGTGAAGGCGGCCACCGCCCACAGCTCCTCCTGGGGCACGCCGAAATCGGCCTGCCCGAGCGCGAACGCCAGGTAGTAGAGCGAGCCGATGCCGCGGATCCCGAAGAAGGACGTGACGGCCCGCTCGCGCGGGCCCGCCGGGCCGCCGAGCTGGACCAGCCACCCCGTGAGCGGGCGGATCACCAGCAGCAGCAGGAGGGCGACGGCGGCGCCGCGCCAGGTCAGCGAGGCCAGGCCGCCCGCCGCGACGAAGCCGCCGAGCAGAAGCAGGAGCCAGGCGGTGAGCAGCCGTTCGATCTGCTCGATGAAGCCGTGCAGGATGCCGTTGTAGCCGTGGCTGCGCTCGGCGTTCCTGATCGCGCAGGCGGTGACGAAGACGGCGATGAAGCCGTAGCCGTGGACGAGCTCGGTCAGGCCGTACGCCAGGAAGGTGCTGGCCAGGGCGACGAACCCGTCGCGGTGCTCGGCCAGGCGCAGGTTCTCCGTCTTGGCGTGGAAGAACAGGCGGCCGAGGAGCCTGCCGATCAGCAGCCCGCCGAGGACTCCGGCGGAGATCCGGTAGAGCACGTCCACCAGCGCCCATTCGCCCAGCCACGCGGTGCCGCCCGTCGCGGCCATGGCGATGGCGGCGTAGACGATGGGGAAGGCCAGCCCGTCGTTGAGCCCGGCTTCGGAGGTGAGGGAGAAACGGACCTCGTCGTCGGCGTTCTCGGCGTCGACGGGCTCTCCCACCTGCACGTCGGAGGCCAGAACGGGGTCGGTGGGCGCGAGCACCGCGCCGAGAAGCACCGCCGCCGCCAGCGGCCAGCCCAGCAGCCATGCGGTGACTGCCGCGACGGCCACCACGGTGAGCGGCATGGTCCCGCCGAGCAGCCGCCAGGTCGTCGACCAACTGTGCAGGCCGAGCCTGCGGTTGATCGCCAGGCCCGCGCCCATGAGCGAGATGACCACGCAGATCTCGGTGACGTGCTCCAGCGCCACCCTGTGGGCGACGGGATCGACCTCGGGCAGCGGAAGAGGGAGCAGGAACAGCAGCAGCCCGCCGAGCAGGCAGGCCAGCGGCAGGGAGAAGGGCAGCCGACTCAGCACGCCGGGCAGCACCGCGGCCAGCAGCGCGCCCGCGCCACCGAGGGCGAAGATGAGATCAGGGTTGTTCACCGGCTTTCACCTGCCCCGCTGGTCTCATGAAAACTGAAATATCACGTCTCCGTGGGCGAGCGGCGGCACCGCCGCGCCAGGCCTGCCTCCGTTCTCATGTGGCGCTTGACCCTGACACCGTGTCAGTCGTCATGCTCCCCACATGTCCATCCCCTATGTCGGCTCGGGTCCGTACTGCTACGCGAACGCGCTCGCCATGATGCTGGGCGCCGAGGCGCCCCCGCCCTCCGTCATCGAGGTCCTGACCGGCTCGCCGTACGGCATGCAGCTGATCGGCGGCCGGCTGCCCCTCTTCGATCCCTTCGGCTGGGACCCCGAGCAGGGGCTCGACGCCGCTATCGAGCTGCTCGGCTGGTCGTGCGAGCGCGACGACGGCGGCTCGGCGGCCGAGGCCCTCGACCGGCTGCGCAGGGCCTGCCAGGAGGGGCCGGTCCTGGCGGGCCCGCTGGAGATGGGGCTGCTGGCGCACCAGCCCGGCTCCGGCCGGGCGGTCGGGGCCGACCACTACGTGGTGGTGCTGGCGGTGGACGACGACACCGTGCTCCTGCACGACCCGGAGGGCCACCCGTACGCCACGGTGCCGACCGGGGTCTTCGCCGAGTCCTGGCGCGGCGAGCTGGTCGCCTACCTGGAACGCCCTTACGCGATGCGGTCGGGCTTCGTGAGGCGGGAGCGGGTGAGCCAGGCCGAGGCGCTGCGGCGTTCGCTGCCGGCGGGTGTGGCCTGGCTGGGGGGCAGGAAGGACAAGCCCGTCCCTCCGGGGACGCTGGGGCAGGCGGAGGCGGCCGAGCGCACGGCCGAGCTCGTGGCGGAAGGGCTGGATCCCGAGGTCAGGCAGCTGTGGCAGGCGTTCGCCGTCAGGGTGGGCGCGCGCAGGCTGAACGATCTGGCCGTCTGCCTCACCTCGATGGGACTGGGGAAGGGCGCCGCCGTCGCCGCCGGACAGGCCCGCATCGTGGGAGGGCTTCAGCGGCCTGTCGTGGCGGGCGACGACGCGGCGCTCACGGCGGGGCTGCGCGAGCTGGCCCCGACCTATGAGCGGCTGCGCGCCGTCCTCGGCTCATGAGGTCACGGGGGCCGCGGGTGCCGGCTCCAGGTGGGGTGTCTGCTCGGCCGTCGGCGGGACCTGCCTGAGGAAGACGAAGGCCACGCCGGCCGCGAGGACCACGATCCCCGCGCTGATCATCGCCGCTGTCTGCAGGGCGCTGGTGAAGGCCGATCCCGCCGCGTCGAGGAGCGCGTCGGCGGCCGGTCCCTGGAGCCGTCCCGCCGCGGCGGCGGCGCCGCCCAGTGTGTCGCCTGCGATGGCCGCCTCCTCGGCGGGAAGCCCTTCGGGCAGGGTCAGCCGCGCCCGGTAGACGGCGGTGGCGATGCTGCCGAACAGCGCCAGGCCGAAGGCGCCGCCGAACTCCTGGACGGTCTCCGACAGGGAGGAGGCGGAGCCCGAACGCTCGGGCGGCGCCGACCCCACGATCAGGTCGGTCCCGAGCACCATGAGCGGGGAGGCGCCGAGGAAGAAGACGACCTGTCCGACGACGACGGCCGCCAGGCCGGACGTGGGGCTCGCCTGGGTGATCAGGGCGACCCCCGCGGCGCCTGCCAGCAGTCCCACGCCGATGACGACGGCCGGCCGCAGCCTGCGGGCCAGCAGCGGCGAGACGACCAGGCCCACCGTGACCGCCACCGCTGGAGGCATTGACCACAGCCCCGCCTCCAGCGGTGACAGGCCCAGCACCAGCTGCAGGTACTGCGCGGAGAGCAGGCCGATGCCGGGGCCCACCAGGATGGTGAGCATCAGGGTGCCCAGCGAGGCGCTGAACTTCCGCTCCGCGAAGAGCTTCAGGTCCAGGAGAGGGTCGGCCAGCCCGCGCTGCCTGCGCACGAACGCGACACCGAGCGCGAGCCCCGCAAGGACGGTCAGGACGGGGAGCAGGGCGAGGCCGTAGGCGGCGATCTCCTTGAGTCCGTAGATCATCGCCAGGATGGCGGTCAGGGACAGCAGCACGCTGGTCACGTCCAGGCGGCCGGCACCGGGGTTGCGGTACTCGGGCAGCAACATCGGACCCGCCACCAGCAGCACCGCCATGACCGGAACGCCCAGCAGGAAGACCGAGCCCCACCAGAAGTTCTCCAGCAGCACCCCGCCCACGACGGGACCGAGCACCATGCCGCCGGTGAATCCGGTCATCCACAGGCTGATGGCCACCGTGCGCTGGCCGGGATCGTGGAACATGTTGCTGATCAGCGACAGCGTGGACGGCATGAGCGTCGCCCCCGCGATGCCGAGCAACGCCCGCGCGGCGATCAGCGACTCGGCACTGGGGGCGTAGGCGGCGAGCAACGAGGCCAGGCCGAACGCGGCGCCCCCGATCAGCAGCAGCCGCCTGCGGCCGATGCGGTCGCCCAGCGTGCCCATCGTGATCAGGAAGCCCGCCACGAGGAATCCGTAGATGTCGTTGATCCACAACAGCTGGGTCGCGCTGGGCCGCAGATCCGCGCTGAGCATGGGCACGGCCAGGTGGAGCACGCTCATGTCGATGGACAGCAAAAGGGTCGGCAGGACAAGGACGGCGAGCCCGGTCCACTCCCGCCGCCCCGCTTTGGTGATCACGTTGGCGTTCATGGGCCTCACGCTAGGAGCTCAAGCGTGGTTGAGGTCAACCGCGGCCGGACGGCTACCGTCGCCACCGCCCCCGAAGGTCAGAAGTGGACGGCGCGGATCTCCGTCACGGTGAACTCGTCGACGATGTGACGGTTCTGCAGCAGGAACCCGACCACGCCCGCCACCGCCTCCGCGCCCAGGGCGGCTCTCACCTGGCCGCTCAGCAGGTAGACGAGCGGGGTCGACGGCTGGGTGAGCGCCAGGCCCCTGTCGTGACGGTGCACGTCCTGCAGCGCCCTGATCGGGATCGGCCTCGCCGTGGTGAACCACGCGGCCACATCCCACAGCGGCAGCGAGGGGTCGGCCTCGGCCGAGGCGTGGTAGCAGGTGACGCAGCCGCGTCCGGCGTGCTGACCGTGCGGGCAGGTCCACTGGACGACGTCGGCGCGGCTCTGGTCGCGGGTGCTCAGGATCGCGGCCTCGGTAACGCGGCGGCGCGGCGGCCGTTCCTCGTGCGGGGGATAGGAGTCGCTGCTGATGATCCGATCCCTTCACGCTTACGTTCCGACACATCCGAGCCTAGCCTCGCGTGCGGCGCGGTTGAAGCCGCGCGGGATGCCCCCGTTGCGACGGTTTTCGTGATCGCCTATTGTTTGAGTAAACGTTTATTCAATGGATGGGCTGATGATGAAGACGCGAAGGGAACAGGCCGAGTGGCGGCGCGAGCAACTGCTCGACGCGGCGCTGAAGGTGTTCGCGGCCAAGGGCGTGGACGGCGCGTCGGTCAAGGACATCGCCGAAGCGGCGGGGGTGACGCCGGGGCTGCTGTACCGCTACTTCGAGAGCAAGGAGGCCCTGGTCACGACCCTGCTGTCCGAGCGGGGGTTCCTGCCGCGGCTGCGCGAGCTCCTGACGGCCGACCACCGTGGACGGCCGGCCGTCGAGGTGCTGACCGAGCTGCTGGGCGCCTTCGACGCGCTGCTCGCCGACAACGCCGACCTCATGGCGGTGTTCTTCGGCGCCACGCAGGCGCGCGCGGCGCTGGCGGAGCTGGTGGGCGAGGGCCAGCGGCTGATCGGCGACTTTCTGGCCGCGCGTGTCGCGGAGGGCGAGCTTCGTCCCCACGACACGGCCACGGCGGCCAGGACGCTCTTCGCCACCGTGGCCGTCAGCCGGAGGACCGGATCCCCCCTCGACGTCGCACGCCTCGTCGAGCTGCTCTTCCCCCACGAAAGGTGAGACACGTGCGAACCGAGACCACCAGATGCTGCGTCGTCGGCGGCGGCCCCGCCGGGATGATGGCCGGCCTGCTGCTGGCCCGCCAAGGAGTCGAGGTGATCGTGCTGGAGAAGCACGCCGACTTCCTCAGGGACTTCAGGGGCGACACCGTCCACCCCTCCACGCTGGAGCTGATCGCCGAGCTGGGCTGGATCGAGGAGTTCCTTCGCCTGCCGCACACCAGGATGTCCGACGTCACCGTGAACCTGGGCGGCAAGGCCGTCACCTTCGCGGACTTCAGCAGGCTGAAGGTGCGCTGCCCCTACATCGCCTTCATGCCGCAGTGGGACGTGCTCGACTTCCTGGCGGGCAAGGCGGAGGCGTACCCGTCCTTCCGCCTGCTGCGCAGCACCGAGGCGACAGCGCAGATCACGGAGGAGGGGCGCGCCGTCGGCGTGCTGGCGACCACCGCGGAGGGGCCGGTCGAGGTGCGGGCCGACCTGGTGATCGCCGCGGACGGCCGGCACTCCACGATCCGCGCGAGCGCCGGCCTGGAGCCCGTGGCCGGCTCACCTCCCATGGACGTGCTGTGGTTCCACCTGCCCCGGCGGCAGGACGACCAGGTGCCCTTCTTCCAGGGCGGCAAGGGGGCGCTGATCTCCATCGACAGGGGCGAGTACTGGCAGCTGGCCTACGCGATCCCGGCGGCGGCGTTCGCGGGGATCGAGGAGGCGGGCCTGCCCGCCTTCAGGGAGCAGATCGCGGGCCTGGCCCCCGTCCTGCGTGACCGCGTCGAGCTGATCGACAGCTGGGACCGGGTGCACCAGCTGACGGTGAGGGTCGACCGGCTGCCGCGGTGGCACAGGCCCGGCCTGCTGTGCATCGGTGACGCCGCCCACGCCATGTCGCCGGCGGGCGGCGTGGGCATCAACCTGGCGGTGCAGGACGCGGTCGCCACCGCCAACCTGCTCGGCCCTGTCCTCCTGCGACCCGGTGTGCCGGGCGAGGCCGACCTGGCGGCGGTCCAGTCGCGCAGGCAGCGCGCCGCGAAGGTGACCCAGGCCTTCCAGCTCGGCATCCTGCGTGACCTGTACCCCAAGGACCTGACCGACGACACGACCGAGCACGTGCCGCCGATCTTCACCGCGTTCAGGGCGCTGCCGCCGCTGCGCCACCTCATGGGCCGCTTCATCGGCATGGGCGTACGCCCCGAACACGTCTCCCTCTGACGTCGTCAGGCGGCGACGAAGAACTCCAGCAGCTCAGGGGCGAGGGCCTGAGCGGACACGTTGTGCGTCTGGCCCTCCAGCACGCGGTGGAGCGCCCCTGGCACGCGCTTCGCGACGGCCCTTCCCGCGCTGGTCATCCACGCGGGACTGCGCTCGCCGTTCAGCACGAGGGTGGGCCGGTTGATCGCCCCCAGCAGCCCCGCCGGCAGGGCGTTGCCCGGCCCCATGACGGCGGCCTCGTACGCCAGGGTGTGGGCGACCGCTTCCAGCTCGGGCCAGGACGGGTCGGCCCGCATCGCGGTCACCGCCTCCACAGGGACCTCGGCGGCCTCGACCATGAACCGTTCGACGGCCTCCGCGCGCCGCCCCTGCCCGACCAGCGCCTCCAGTTGTGCGGCGAAGTCGTCCGGCAGGCAGGGCGCGCTCTCGTCGACGTGGTACGGAGGCTCCCAGACGGCGAGCTTGGAGATGGCCGGGTCGCGGGCCGTCGCCTCCAGCGCCAGGGCGGCGCCGGAGGATCCGCCGAAGACCATGGCCGACCCGCCCGCCGCCTCGATGACGGCGGCCAGGTCCTCGATCTCCCGGTGCACGGCGTAGGGCGGGGTGTCGCCGCTGGCTCCCCGGCCACGACGGTCGTAGTTGAACACGGTGAACCACGGGGCCAGGGCCGCCGCCACGCCGTACAGGGTGGGGTGCCTCCTGTCGGTGAAAGCGCCGTGCACCAGGACGACCGCCGGTCCCGAGCCTGATCGGTCGAACGCGATGCGGGTGCCGTCGGCCGACGTCGCCGTGCGGGACACGGGTCCGGTCATCACGCGCGCGCCCTCAGCCCGCGGGGGTCGCCAGGCACAGGGCCGCCCAGTGGTGGCCGTCGAGGTCGGCGAAGCCGCGCTGGTAGCGGAAGCCGTCGTTCACCGGCTCGCCGACGGGCTCGGCGCCCGCCGCTATCGCCTTGTCGACCAGCTCGTCGACCTGCTGGGGGTTCTCCAGGCCCAGGACGAGGATCGTCTGGGTGGTCTTGGTGGGGTCGGCGACCTCGGTCCTGGAGTAGCCGGCGAACGTGGGCTCGGTCAGGAGCATGACCTGGGTCTGCTCGCTGATCACGACGGAGGCCATGTCCTCGCTCGCGCCGAAGTGGGTGAGGCCGAGCGCGGTGAAGAAGTCCTTCGAGCGGCTCAGGTCCTTGACCGGCAGGTTCACGAAGAGGGTGTAGGACATCGCTGGATCCTTTCCGAGGGGGTTCGCCGGTGCCGGCGAACACCTTTAGTCTGTCGATCCGGCGCCCGCGAAGCTTGTCTTCCCGTGCCCGCCGATTGACTGTGCGCGCCACGCCTCTCAGGCCTGTGGCATGAGGCAGGAGCGGCGGTACTCGGCCGGCGGCATGCCGTAGGTGTGCCGGAACAGCCGGCTGAAGTGGGCCGAGTCGGCGAGCCCCCACCTGGAGGCGATCGAGCTCACCGAGACGCGGTGGAAGGCGGGGTCGGCCAGGTCCTTGCGGCAGCGTTCGAGCCGTCGGTGACGGATCCACGCGGCCACGGTCGTGTTCTGCGTCTCGAACAGCCGGTGCAGCTGGCGTAAGGAGACATGGTGGGCGGCGGCGACGGTTCCAGGATCGAGATCGGGCAGACCCAGGTGCTCCTCGATGAAGGAGTGGATGTTCAGCAGCAGCATGCGCGACTGCGACTCGGCGGACAGGCTCTCGGCCCTGTCGGCCCGCTCGGCGACGGCCGTGGTGATCAGGTCCATGACGACGGTGGAGAGCCGGGCCGCGCTGGCGGGCTGGTAGGTCTCCAGGTCGAGAGCGACCCTGCGGAGCAGTGGCGCGGCCAGGGCGCCGCTGCCGCCGTCCGTCGCGATCGGGACAGCGGTCAGCTTCGCGACGGAGTCGAAGGGCATGGCCAGCATCTCGTGCGGAAGGCTGAAGACGGCCAGGTGCACGGCCGAGCGGTAGGCCAGCTCGTACGGCCTGCCGAAGTCGTAGATGGCGAACTGCCCGCGTTCGAGCTGCGCGGACCTGCCGTCCTGCGTCAGGGCCAGCTCTCCTGACATGGCCAGCACCACCCGGTAGAGCGCGGGGCTGTCGCGGCGGATCAGGCCCGGCGTCCGGTGAACGCTGTGCGGGGTGGAGGTGCGCACCCTGCCGACGCCCACGGGGCCGAGCTGCCCCGCGTCGATCTCGCCCCGCAGCGGCGCGTCGGGGTCGATCCGCAGGTCGAGGGGGCCGAGCGTGTCGCAGACGATGCTTCGCCACGCGTCATGCCTGCGTGCGGCGGGCACGTCACGCGTGCGGATCAGGACGGCCATCGTCGTCGCCCTCCGTTGAGGCTGCTCCAGCCGATGGTAGCGACGCTCTCGCCGCGCGTCAGCCTTGCTTGAAGGCCCTGCGGTAGTCGCGGGGCGGCACGCCTCGGCGCAGCGCGAACTGCTCCCTGAAGACGGCGGCGCTGCCGTACCCGACGTGGTGGGCGATGTTCTCGACCGGCAGGTCGGTGGTCTCCAGCAGCTCCTCGGCCAGGTTCAGGCGCTGGGCCAGCAGCCAGGCGTGCGGGGTCGCGCCGGTGGCGGCCTTGAAACGGCGGGCGAAGGAGCGGCGGCTCATCAGGGCGCGGGCGGCGAGGTCGTCGACGGAGATCCGCCGGTCCAGGTTCGCCCTGGCCCAGGCGATCACCTCGGAGAGCCGCTCGTCGTCACCGTCGTCCGCGACGGGGGCGGGCAGGTACTGCAGCTGACCGCCGCTGCGGTAGGGCGTGGTCACCAGGTCGCGGGCGATCTGGTTGGCGGTCGCGGCGCCGTGCTCACGGCGGATCAGGTAGAGACACAGGTCGATGCCCGCCACGGCGCCCGCGCCGGTGATGAGCCTGCCCTGGTCGATGTAGAGGGACTCCGGACGGACCCGCACGGCCGGATGGCGGGCGGCCAGGTCGGTGGCGAAGCGCCAGTGGGTGGTGGCCTCCAGGTCGTCGAGCAGCCCGGCGGCCGCGGGCAGGAATGTGCCGACACAGTGGGCGGCGATCAACGCCCCCCTCGCGTGCGCGTCGCGGAAGGCGGCGAGGACGGCCTGCGGCGGATCGGCGCGGAAGTCCATGCCAGGCAGAGCCAGGACCAGGTCGGCGCGGGCGAGCACGTCGAGGCCATGCTCGACGGGCAGGGGCAGGCCGAGGTCGGTACGCAGGGTGCCGGGCCGCTCGGCGCAGATGGCGAAGTCGAAGCCGGAGCGGTTGAAGATCTCGTTCACGATGCCCAGTCCGAGGGCGGTCACTCCCTGCGGGGCGTAGGCGGCGACCGATCGGAACTTTGGCACGCAAGCCACGATAGGGGCTTCGCCCGCAGCACCGCTGCCGCCGGCCTCTGGACCCGGCAGTAGCCTGTACGGCCCCCGCCACACCATGAACCGGAGACTCGCTTGAAACTTCGCGCCATCGCCCTCATCCTGTCGACGCTCAGCGCCGGGCTCATGGCAGGGCTGTTCGCCGCCTTCGCCTACGCGGTGATGCCCGGCCTGAAGAGGAGCAGCGACCGCACCCTCGTCGAGGCGATGCAGCACATCAATGTGGCCATCCTCAACCCACTCTTCATGATCTTGTTCATGGGCGGGGTCGTGGTCATGGTGGCCGCCGTGATCCTGCACTGGAGGGGAGGGAGGAGCCCCGCCCTGCCCTGGATCATCGCCGGCTCCGTGCTCTATCTGGTGATGTTCGCCGTCACCAGCGGCGTCAACGTGCCGCTGAACGACCAGCTCGCCAAGGCGGGCGACCCCGCGGGGATCGCCGACCTGGCCGCCGTCAGGGAGGCGTTCGAGGCGCGCTGGACCACCTGGAACATCGTCCGCGCCATCGCCGCCACCGGCTCGTTCGGCTGCTTCGTCTGGGCGTTGATTCTCCACGGCCGATCGCGCTAACGCGGAACGTACCTTTCCGCATTGCCTCCTAATGTGGTTCTCACAGCCCCGCAAGGTGTGAAGGAGATCCACATGACCATCCTCGTGACCGGTGCCACAGGGACCGTCGGCCGCCACGTCGTCGAGCAGCTCGTCGAGCGAGGCGAGCGCGTGCGCGCCCTCACCAGGAACCCGGGGAGGGCGAGCTTCCCCGAGGGCGTCGAGATCGTGGCCGGCGATCTGACCGTGACCGCGAGCCTGACGGCCGCCTTCGAAGGCGTCACCGCGGCGCACCTGATCAACTGCGGGGGGGACGACCTGGCGGTGCTCCAGAACGGCAAGGAGATCGTCGACCTCGCGGTCGCCTCCGGGGTGCGCAGGGTGACGGTGCTGAGCGCGTGGGACGACGGCCCGCTGGAGCCGGCCGTGCAGGCCAGCTCGCTGGAGTGGACGCTCGTGCAGCCCACGGAGTTCATGGCGAACGCGCTCGACTGGGCGCAGCCGATCCGCGAGAGCGGCGAGGTGCGCGAGCCGTTCGCCGCCACCAAGACCGCGATGATCCACGAGGCCGACATCGCCGCGGTCATCGTCACGGCGCTGACCGAGGACGGCCACGCGGGGGAGAGCTACTGGCTGACCGGCCCCGAGCTGCTGGACATCCCCGAGAAGCTGCGCCTCATCTCCGAGGCCACAGGCCGTGAGATCCGCCTCGTCGAGCTGACCCGTGAGCAGGCCAGGGCGGAGATGCTGGCGGCGGGCATGTCGGAGGAGATGATCGCGTTCAAGTTCATGGTCTTCGGCGACCTGCCGTGGGGGCCCTACACCGTGATGCCCACCTTCGAGAAGGTCACCGGCCGGCCTGGACGCACCTTCGCCCAGTGGGCGACCGAGAACGCCGACAAGTTCCGCGCCTGACCGCCGACCATGTGAATGCCCTCTGTGAAGGGGCGGCGCGGGCTCCCGAGAGGGCCCGCGCCGCCCCTTCACGAGACCTGGCTGGCGCCCCCCAGGTGGCGACGACGAGCCCCCCATCGTCCCCTCGTCCTCTCAGCGCGGGCAGCCGCTGACGCGTCCCGACCAGTTGACCCTGTCCGTGGCCGGTGCGCTCGTGGCGAGCCGAAAACGGAGTGCTGCGCCGCTCGGCGGTGGCTACGGTCGGGTGGATGAACGACGTTCTGGCTACCGAGCGGCTGGTGCTTCGTCCTGTGCGTCCGGGTGACCTGGCCGAGCTGCGGGCTCACTGGACCGCGCCCGACGTACGGCGGTTCCTGTTCGACGGGGCGGTCCTGTCGTCCGAGGAGATCGCGGAGATCATCAAGTCGAGCGAGCAGGACTTCGCCACCTCGGGATACGGCCTCTGGACCGTCAGGCGGCGCGAGGGGGCCGAGCTGGTCGGGACGGCCGGGCTGCGCCTGCTGGAGGAGCTCGGGCTCGAGGTGGTCTACAGCCTGGCGCCGACCGCATGGGGGCAGGGCTACGCGACCGAGGCGGCGCGAGCGGTGGTCGACCACGCGTTGACCATCCTGGGCCTGCCCGAGGTGCTGGCCGAGGTGGACGAAGGCAACACCGCGTCCGTCGCTGTCGTCGAACGCCTGGGCATGACCCCCTTCGAGACGGTCGAGGGGCTGCTCGGGCCGATGGTCCGCTACCGCAGGACCCGCTGACCCCGCATCGTGCCTCCGCTCCGCTTCGCGCGGCGCTAGTATGAACGAAAAACCAATCTGTTCATATGGAGATATGATGCCACCGGCGTTCTCCGAAGCGGAGCGGGCGCGGATCACCGAGCAACTGCTCGCCACCGCGACCCACCTCTTCTCCACGCAGGGCCTGCGCAAGACCTCCCTCGACGAGCTGACCGCCCCCGCCGGCATCGCCAAGACCTCCTTCTACGCCTTCTTCACCTGCAAGGAGGACCTCTACTTCGAGGCGGCGCTGCGGCAGAACGAGGAGGTGCGCCGACGCGTCATCGGCGAAGGGCTGCACCAGGGCGCCGACACCCGTGACGCGCTGCGCCGCTTCCTGCGGGCCACCGTCCGCGAGCTCGACACCAACCCGCTCTACCGGCGACTGATGTCCCACCCCGAGGAGATGGAGGCGGTCGCCGCCAGGCTCACCCCCGAGCGGATGGCCGCGGCGGGGGGCGGCCCGATGGCCGACCTGGTGGCCTTCCTCGGCGAACGGCTGGACGGAGACCCTCACGTGCTGCTCGGCGTGCTCAGGGCGGTTCTGCTGACTCCGCTGCACGCCGGCCATCTGGGCGCCGACCTCTACCCCGCGGTGATGGAGCGCCTGATCGACGCCGTGGCCGAAGGGCTGACCTCATGATGAACGGCCTGCCGCACCTGTCCATCGGGCAGGGGCCGCCGCTGGTCGTCCTGCTCTACACGCCACGGGCGGCCGACCCGGAAGGGCCGGCGCGCTGGTCCATGACGCGCATGCTGAGGCCGTTCGCCGAGCACTTCACCGTGCACGTCGTCATCCGTCCGCCAGGGCTGCCGCCGGCCACGACGATGGCCGAGCTCGCCGCCGTCTACGCCGGAGCGATCGAGACGACGTTCGAGGACCCGGTGAAGGTGCTGGCCATCTCCACCGGCGGGTCCGTCGCCCTGCAACTGGCCGCCGACCATCCCCACCTCGTCGACCGCCTGGCACTCGGAGGGACGGCCGCCACCCTGGGCCCCGTCGGCAGAAGGGCCCAACGCGCCTACATCGAACGCGCGCGACAGGGGAGGCGGCCGAGCCCCGCGCTGGCCGAGGTGGTCACCGAGTCGGCGATCGGCAGACGGCTGCTGGCGGCCCTGCTGTGGCTGTCCGACGGCGGAGGCGCCGACCACACCGACGCCGTCACCATGCTCAACGCGGAGGACGGCTTCGACCTGCGCGGACGGCTGAGCGACATCAGGGCGCCCACACTGCTGGTCCAGGGCGGCGAGGACATCGTCTACCCGGTGGAGCTCGCCAGGCAGACGGTCGAGGGCATCCCCGACGCGCGGCTCATCGTCTACCAGGGCCGCAGCCACAGCCGCACGTTCACCGACAAGCGCTTCGCCCGCGACACGCTGGCCTTCCTGAAACGCGGCTGACCAGGCCCTCGCGCCGCCGCTGTGGTCTGAACGGACGTGTCGGCCCGCTCCCCCTGGGAGGGGAGGCTCTTCCCCTTCGAGGGGGAGTGCTGCCCGGCGTGCGGCTTCTACCGTCGCAGTCATGGTTGATTCTGATCGCCCACGGCGGTGGCCTGCCTACGCGGTGACGGTGCTGTTCCTCGGCTACGCCGCGGGGAAGGCCGCCTTCGCCCTGCAGGCCAGGCTCGGGTTCCCCGGCGGTCCGCCCGTGTCGGCCGCCGAGACCGGAAGCTACTTCATGGACGCGGCCACCGCGCAGTGGTTCGCGACCGCGTCCGGCCTGGTGGGCGCGTGCGTCGCCATCGCCACGGTCACGGCCCTGGGGCGCAGGGTGCCGAGGACGTTGATGCTGCTCGTGCTGGCCGGGATGCTGCTGGCCGTCGGCGGCGGCGCGGGGATCATGATCCTGGACGCGTTCGTCGGCATCGGTGTGGGCTGGCAGTGGTACCACGGAGTCCTCGGAATCCTGGTGATCGCACTGTTCCTGGAGATGATCCGGTCCTACGCGACGGCGACGAGACGTGTCGCGCACTGATCGGGCGCGGGCGGGCGCGTACGGGGCGGCGGCGTGCGCCGTGGCCTACGGCTCGATGAAGCTCGCCCAGGCGCTGGGAGCCAACGCGCTGGCCGACAAGGACCCGCTGCCCCCGCATCTGCGCGAACAGCTGCTCGCCCGTGACCCCTTGTTCGTGGCGAGCCACTGGGTGCTGGCCGGAGCCGCGGTGGTCGGTGTCCTCGTCGCGCTGGCCACCGTACGGCCCTGGGGCGCGAGAGTCCCGCGCCGGCTGCTGCTCACGATCACCTGGACGCTGGGGATCTTCATGATCACCCGGTCGATCGGGGTGGTGGGGTTCGGCTTCGTCGGCGACGCGCTGGTGCTGACCGGGGTCCGCCCGCCGCCGGTGGAGCACGCCGCGCTGGCCCGCACCCTGGCACGCTGGGACCTGCTGCTGTGGTCGCCGTTCTTCCTGCTCTGGGGGGTGTGCTGGGCCACGGCCGGATGGCGGCTGTACCGGCGCGGCCCGCACGCCTCAGCGCAAGAACGTCAGGACTCACACGGCCACCACCGCGGCTGACCTTCCCTCCGGCCCGAAGCGGCCGAGGCCGGGCTCGAGGAGGACGGGTGGAGGCCAGTGGACCAGCTGGGGATCATTCGGGTTCGGCGTGCAGGCGCACGAAGTCGTCGAGGCCCTTGCGGTAGAAGGCCAGGTCGTCTTCCATCCTGGCCTGCGTGAAGCGTTCGGGCTCGCGCTCGAACGCCGCCCTGCCCAGGTCGGTCCAGAAGAAGCCGGCCGGCAGCCGGTCGGCGCCGTCCGGCAGGAACTTCAGCGCCTCGGCGACCGCGTCGGCGGCGAAGCGCCAGTCCGTCACGATGGCCGTGTACTCGTCGTCGGAGGTGGGGTCGGCGGCGAAGAAGAGCGCCGCGTCGATCGCCCTGCGCGCGTACGTGGCACCCAGCAGCACCCACTGGCCTGGGTCGATCAGTTGGGAGAGGCCCGAGCCGAACGTCAGCTCCTCCCTCCGAGCCTCGAGTTCCGCCTCGTAGGGGACGAACACCTCGGCGTCGTCGAGCCTGACCCGCCAGCCGTTCTCCTCCTCGGTCCTGACGGCACGCTCGGCCGCGCCGGGCTGCTCGCCGAGCACGGCCAGGTCGAGGTGGACGTAGGCCTCGACGAGCGAACGGGCAGGGCCCTCGCCGTAGGGCGCCTCCGGCCAGGACGAGCCGTCGAGGAAGTCAGGCATGACGCGCCGCGAGGTCACGATAGGTGTCGCGGACGATCAGGAGCCGGTCCAGCTGGAAGCGTCCGGGTTCGGCCGTGCGCATCTGCCGGCCGCGCTCGGACCAGAACCCGTCGTCGGGCACCTCCTCCTCACCTGGCGGGATGAACTTGACGACCTCCTCGACCGCCGCGGCGGCCACCGACAGCGTGCGGTGCGCCTCCTTGCTGTCGCCGGTCGGCACGTTGCCCGCGCTCAGGTCCGCCACCCACAGCCATTCGCCCGCGTCGATGAGCTCGGAAGGCTCCTGGCCGCCGAACGTGGGGTACCCCACGGGCATGACCGGCTTCTGGGGCAGGCCGAACAGGAACTCCCTGGCCTCCCCGCAGTCCTCACAGGCGCCCGCGTAGCGCTCGGCGAGCTCGCCGTTCACGCTGACCAGCGCCCTGTCCCAGGTCGTCTCCACCGAACCGCATCGCTTGCACGGATGCAGGTCGAGGTAGAGATGCGCCTCGTCCCTTGTCCGTGCGACCGCGAACGCCATAGCCGTCCTCTCCTCGGAAGTGCCCATCATGCCTGATCAGACCGCCTTCTGGGCGTCGGCGGGTGTCGTCCCGCCCTCGTTCTCGTCCTTCTTCTTGTCCTTGTGCTTCTCGTCCTCCTCCTCGGGAGGGAACCAGCCTCCTGTGGCGTTGCTGAGCTGGCGACCGCGCTCCAGGAAGTCGTGCAGCCGGCTGGTGTGGCGCCGGCCGTGTGCCAGCTCGACCAGCAGTTCGTGGAAGGTGTCGTTCACCGCGTACCCGGGGCCCCCGGTCCTGGTGCCGGTCAGACCCAGCCGCTGGGCGATCTCCTCGGCGACGCGCACCCTGCTGGTTCGCTGCTGCCGCGTGGCCGTGGCCACCTGCCGTACGGCCTCGCTGAACTCGGCGAGTGCGCGGTAGTCGCTCACGGCCAGCTCTGCGGCGTTCGGGTCGCCGGACAGGACCGTGGGCGTACGAGGCTTGCCGAGCGCCTCGGCCAGGGCTCCGGCCACTGCCGAGGCCACAGCCCGCTCGTTGGCGCCGATCGAGAGGCGGCTGTCGATCTCGTAGACGAGTACGCCGTCCCTGACCGACGCGCCGCCCTGGCCGCCGGAGACGATGTGGACCGGCAGAGGCGGCCTGCCGTACAGCTGGAGGTCGAACAGGCCCCTGCCGTGCTGGCGGATGCCCGCCTCCATGGTGGTGGCCACCCTGTCGATCGCCTGGGCGGTCGCGAGTTCCGGAAGCGTTGCGGACGGCCCCTGGATCGCCTCGACGTGGCCGGGGGACAGCTGGCCCGCCCTGGCGGCGGCCAGCAGCCTGGCCGTCGCGCCCTGGGTCCCCGGGGTCAGCCCCGCGGCCTTGATCTCGGCTCTGAAGTAGGCGTCGATCTCGGGGCGCATGAGGAGCGAGGCCTCGCTGAGCGTGTCGGCGAGGCTGCGGAGCCTGGCGAACTTCACGGCGTCGTCGACACCGAAGACGGGCGTCTCCGCCAGGAGGTTCGTGGGTGCGGGGCCCGGCCGCATCAGGCTGCCAGGTGGACGGCCCGCCGTCTGGGCGACGTGCCCCGCGATCATGCCGGCGGTGTCTGCTTCCGCGCTCATCGGGTTGGCACCGTACGAGACACCGATCGCCAGGTCCCTCCCGCTCGGGAAGGAGCCGGGGGCGGCCGTCTCGGTCAGCACGACCGTGAAAGAGGAGTCGCCCGTGCTGACCGTGAACACGTGCGGCTGATCGGTCGGCGCGATCTCCGTCACCCCTGCGGCCCTTGCGAGCCGCCGCAGCGCCTTCGGCTTGGTCGACAGCGCGCCGACCGCCCGCTTGCCGCCGGTCGACGGCTCCCCAGGGCCGAGCAGCTGAGCGATGGAGATCCTTTCCGGCGCCGCCTGCGCCGCTCTCGGTCCTGAGCCCCAAGGAGGTACGGGCGGGGTGTGCCCGCGCTCGGTGATGTCCGCAGCGATCGCGTCGATGGCGTCGGCGAGGCCGAGCTGTGTGGCCTGGTCACTCGCCTCCTGCCACTTGCGCGACAGATGACTGTGCTCGTTGAGGCGCGGGACGAGGCAGAGGTCGGTGCCCTCCGCCTGCTCGGACTCGGACAGCGCGGCTCTCACGACGCCCTGGGGCGCTCCCGCGGAAGCCGCCGCGCCCGACTGGGCGACGTGTGAGATCTCGTGCACCAGGACCGACGAGAGCACGAGCGGGCCGGTTCCCGGGGCGATCCAGGTGAGGTGCGGGTCGTCGGGTGTGCCCGAGCGAAGATCGGTGAGGCCGAGCAGCCCGTCGCCGGGCTCGGCCACCGCCACGCGCATGTACTGGTCGCCGTCCGCCTGGGACACGATCAGGATCGCGTGGTCGCCCACAGCGCCCGCGGTCTCCGGCGTGATCGGTACGCCTTCCGCGTTCGTCCAGGTCAGCCTGGGAGCCGCGCCGCCGAAGTCCTCGGGCGCGACGTCCTGGCCGACCACCTCCGACATGGTCAGGGGCTGGTCCGCCGCCCTGGCGTGCGCGTCGAAGGGGGTGCCGGGCAGCGCGGGCGACGTCACGCCGGCGCCCCCCGCAGGGGCGCCACCCACGGCCGCAGGCGAGGTGGCCGCCTGGCCCCCGTTGCCGGCATCCTCGGTCGAGGCGACCGGGACCTCCCACACGGGAGGGCCCGGAGGGATGTCGATGCCCAGGTCCGCCAGCGCGGCCTTCACCCGGTCGGTGAAGGTGCCGGGCACCAGCGAGTCCATGAAGATCGTGTTCAGGTCGACGCGGGGATCCATGGCCGCGTCGAGAACGGCCGGCGGCAGCGTGGCGAGTTCCTGCGCGAAGCCGCCGTCGGGCTGAAGGCTGTGCAGAGAGCCGTCGGGCGCCGCCAGGAAGCTGTACTTCTTGCCGTGCTCCGTGACGTTCACGAAGGCGAGCTCGCCCTTGTCCCTGGCCTCAGCCCTGGCGGTGGCGAGCTGCTGCGCCAGGCCCACCTCGCCGACCTTCGGAACGAAGCGGAACCTCGGCGTGCCGTCGTTGTCGAAGTCCCAGCGGACGCCGTGCCCCAGCTCCTGCCTGGCCTGGATCATCTTGAGGTCGGCTTCGAACATGGCCACGTCTATCGTCCCGGTGGCGGCGGACTGCTGCCTGACCGCGTCGCCGACCGGCTTCGTGTTGCCGTCGGGAAGGCGCGCCACGCGTTGATGGGTCAGGTCGTAGTCCACGCGGAAGCGGACGAGCACCACCTTGCCCCTCATGAACTCGCTGGCCTCGATCCTGCGCCCGCCGACGTCGGTGATGCCTTCGGAGGCCTGCTCTCCGACCGAGGCTCCACCTGAGAGTCCACTGCCCGCGTCGGAGTGACCCCCGGAGACGCCGAGGGGGAGGATATGGCCACGGCCGACCCCCTGACTCGTGGTGGTCATGTCCCTGTGGACCTCGCCGAGCTCCGCCTCGAACGGGGTGGTGAGCACCTGCATGTCCGAGAGATGAGCCTCGACCCGAACGTCCTCGCCCTGGTTCCTGAGGCCCTTGTAGGCGCGGCGGATCAGGTCGAAGCCGCCCTCTCCGGCCAGATGGGGGAAGCGGCTGGCGATCGAGTTGGGCGAGAGCCTGGATTCCAGCTCGAGCCTCTCCTCCGGGCTGAGCGGCTGCGGGGAGCGCTTCTCGATGAGGTCGAGGACCGCATCGTGAAGGTTGCGTCGATGATTCGGGTGATCTCCGACCGAGCTCACCATGATCTTCTCGGGCAGCTGGACGCGCCGAGGGTCCGTCACGGCCGGCACGGGGTCGCTCTCTCCCTCGATCCTGTGCTTGGTCATGCCCTTCGGCAGCAGCCTGACCATCGTGGCGTCGAGGGTGACGGGAACAGAGCGCCGGGGCCTGCCCCTGACCAGGTCCACCTTGCGCCGAGTGGCCGACCTGACCGTGCCCGACCTGAGCGGGACGGTCTCCACCGTGATGTTAAGAGTGAACTCCTGCTGCACCCGATCGAGGCCGCCGAACATGCTGAAGCGCTGCATCCGGGTGAGCTGCTTGGTTACGCCCGCGAAGAAGGAGCGTGACCTGTCGGTGCTGAGCCCCAACCTGCCGCCGTCCGTCGCGTCGCTGCTCGAACCTTCCACGTTGAAGCCGTGGGAGGAGCCGAAGGAGCGGGACATCGCCGTTTCCAGATAGCCGTAGAGCTGCCGGATGAGGCCTGCCTCCGAGTTGTGGCCGATCAGCTTGGCCCTTTCGGGCGGGCCCTTCGGCTCCAGCCGTGCGCGGACGACGACCAGCTCGGCGCGCCCCGTCTCCGGATCGACCACCGTCGGGTAGCCCTTGGAGAATCCCTGCTCGCTGAGCATGGCGTCGAGCTGCCCCTCGAGGCGGTCGATCGCGAAGTCGCCGCTGATGCTGCGGCTGAGCACAGGGTCGGCGAGCGTTCCAGGCGCGACCGTGTCGATGGCGCCGCGGACCGCGTCCAGCATCGCGACGGCCGGCTTCTCGTCGCCCTGCCGCGTGGTGCCGGGCTCCGTCAAGGTGAGGGACTCCACGCCGCTGAGCCCCATCTTGCCCACGTAGTGCGGGGCCACCTCGACGTCGCTCAGCTCGTCCGTCACCTGCTGCGCACGGCTGAGCGCACGGTCGAGCATCTCCTCGGGGGTCCGGCCCTTGTGGTCGGTCTCCTTCGCGATGTTCTCCAGGCCTTCGACCTTGCTCAACGCCTCCTTCAGTGCATGCGGCGTGTGCTCGTCGGCGAAAGTGACGTCCTCACCGGCGTCGCGTGCCTTCTTCAGGTCGGCCAGGTACTGCTGGAGCAGCGAGGTCGCGAGGGACCGGTCGAGAGTGAGGTTCCCGTTGACGAACCTCTCCACCGCGTCACCCACGTCCGCCAGTGACAGGGTCCGCTCACCCTCGGCGTACATCCGCAACATGTGGTATTCGGGGACGAACATGAGGCTGTAGGCCTTCACGCGCTGCTGCTGGGGCTCGCCGGCGGAGACGGTGCCCGGCGCCAGGGGGTTGGGTGTGCCCTCGGTCCCTGAGACCGTGAACTCGGTCTCCGTGACGATCGGGTAGTGGCCGCCCAGCAGGATGGTGAGCAGCTCGACGCCGTAGATGTCGAGGACGCTCGCCCCCACGGACCTGTTGGCCGAACGGGAGTAGCCACCGGAGGCGCCGTCGCTCGACTTCCCGTCGTCGTCGAGGTCAGCCATGCTGGGGGACACGCCGAACCCGTGACTCCGGTTGCCGCTGACCGAGATTCCCGCGCTGGCCAGTGCGAGACCGATGTCGCCGAACACCAGCTTCGCGATGTCCAGAACCTTGCCCGAGAGGAACTCGCCGGAGATCGCCAGCCCGCCCACCGTCGGCTGCGGCCCCTGGGGCAGGACGGCCAGACCTGTCGCGTACTGGTTCAGGAGCCATTCCATGTGCGCGAGGAGGCCGCGCACATTGGCGGCGGCGGTGA
This sequence comes from Nonomuraea recticatena, assembly GCF_039533245.1. NCBI lineage: Bacteria > Bacillati > Actinomycetota > Actinomycetes > Streptosporangiales > Streptosporangiaceae > Nonomuraea > Nonomuraea recticatena. The sequence continues at coordinate 222,016 of NZ_BAAATE010000009.1, forward strand.
GATGGTGGGAGGAGAGAGCGCCGGCTTCCATGAGGGTGGGTGCGACCTGCGAACCGGCCTTGAGCACGCCGGACGCGTCCGTGTGGACCGTCGTCGCGAACGGGAGCAGCTTCGCGATCGTCTCCTTGCTGATCTTGTGCTCCGCCCTGGCCTGCCCGTCGGCCCGAGGGAGCAGTTCGGTCGAGAACACCAGCTGGGCGCTGCCCCCCGCCTTCACCGGTGAGCCCACGACCACTCCGTCGCGGATGATCTCCACAGTCACCTCGTGAGGAACCATGAACAGCGCGACCTCGCCGTCGCTCTCCACCAGTGCCACGCGGTTGAACGTCGTGGCGCTGCTCGAACCGGCGGTCTGCGACAGAGCGCCCTTGGCCGAAAGACCGGCCTCGGCCTTGAATCCGTCCTCGCCCTCCTCTGGGGCAACCTTGAGATCACCGTTCGACGCTTCACCGTTGACGTTCCACGTCCGGCTGCCGGCGCGCCCCCCGGTGTCGGAGCCGATGTCGAGGTTGACCACGGCCAGTCCTCGTTTGCGCCGGAGATACTTCGCGTTCTCGAAATCCTGCTCGACCTTGATCCGCACCGTGTAATGCTCAGGCTTTCCGTTGGCCTTGTATCGGGTCAGGTCGATCGAGATGCCGCCCTGCGCCGCCAGGTCGTAGCCGGCCTCCAGTCGCTCGGGCGTGAGTTGCTCGAGCACCTGGCGCAGGTTCGACACCTGGGTGGCCCGCTCCTGCTCGTTGCTCGAGAACTGCGGGCCCTCAGGGGTGAAGGTGGGGACCACGCCGAGCGCGCCGAGCTTGGCCACCACCTGCTGCGCGACGTCGCCCATGCCCTTGATGCGTTGGACCAGGGCGGGCCCAGCGCCCTTCATCTGCCATTCCTCGTCGCCCAGGAACACCGGGAGCTCCGCCTTTCGGTCGGCAGGCGGGTCCGTGAGCGAGTCGACCTTGAACAGGGGGACGCCCTCGGCGTCCAGGACGAGGTTGCCGTCCTTGTCCGTGACCAGCGCCTCCCGCGCGACCGGCAGGCCGATGTCGAAGGCGTCCTGCTCGGGCAGCCTTATCAGCGCCTCGTGCTTGCCCTTGACCGCCCGCAGCGGCCGCGTGTCGCCGACGGGCTGGATGACGATCTCGGTTTCCACCTCGACCTGGTAGCCCTGGGTGGGATCGGTGACGCGATGGACGCTCGGGTGGATCGCCTGGTCGTTCACGAACCCTGAAGCTGACCTGGAGACTCCACGCCCGCCCTTCAGCTTCAGCCCGAAGCCGAGGAGGGCGGCGAGCGACGCGCTGACCGACCCACCGAGAGAACCGTTGTACCCGCCACCGCCGGCGGCAGCGGAGAAGGCGATGCGCAGCCGCTCCATCCAGTGGTCGGCGCTGCGCCCTCCGATCATGACGGCGGAGGTCACCTTGATCCTGGACCTCGCCGTCACCGTGGCGACCTGCCTGCCGGTCTCGTCGGTGATGACCCGGGTGATCTCCTCGTTGAGCCTGCTCGGCATCTCCTCCGTGATCATGGTCCGGAGCTGGTCCCTCGCGACGGTCCCGAGCTCGGTACGACTCTCGCCCAGCCTGGCCATGGCCCTGTCGGCCAGATCGTGCAGCCCGGTCATGGTGCTGACGACGCCCTCGGGCATGGCCTCGCCTGACCGCTTCGAAGGGTCGAGGGTCTCCGTGACCTTGGAGGGCTGGTCGGCGTAGCTGTGGGCGACCCAGATGCGCTGGGAGGCGGCGTCCTCCGGGTTGCCCGAGCTGATCGTGACGCCGTCCTGCCAGCCGTCGGTCCTCGCGGTCCTGATCCGCACCCTCCAGGTGGCGGCGGCGTCGAACAGCATCGACTCGCCCCTGTTGTCCTCCACCGCCCCGCCCAGGGCGAACTCGGCCGCGCTGCCGTCACGGGACCAGCCCCGGCCCATGGAGGCGGCGAACTCGACGTCGGCCGCGGTCAGGAAGGCGTGCCAGGCGGGGGCCCACTGACTGCCGACCCCCTCTAGCAGGGCGGTGCCGAGTCCCTCGGGTGCGAAGAGGGCGGCGGGTTTGTGCGACCCGTTGAAGCCGATGCTGCCCGCGTGCGTGCCCCTGCCCGTCCTGCCGCCCTGCGGCATGGTGCCCAGCATGATCTCGGAGGCTTTGACGTCGGGGTCAAGGATCTCGACCAGGTCCGAGAGCTCCAGTTTGATCTTGAGCTCGGCGGACCTGTCGCCGTGGCCGACGCGCATCACCATGCCGTCCTGCGAAACGATCATGCGGAAGTCGGCGCGGAGGATGTGGTTCAGCTCGCTGGGGGTGAACCGCTGGTTCACGCCGTGTTGCGTCAGCAGCTCGTTGAGGGAGTCGGTCAGCTTGGACAGGTGCGGCAGCGTGGCGGTCGGGAGGGCCGAGGACAGAGTGATCGCCTGCGGAAGCGCCTGCTTCACCGCCTGCTGGTACTCGGCGTGCAGCTCACCCGCCAGATGCAGCGAGTTGCGCGCGGCGGCGGCCGCCGTGCCGGACGGCACGCCCGACTCCGTCTTCGCGATGTCCATGGTGGCGAGGACCGCCTCGTAGGCCGCCCGCGTCTGCTTCGCCTTCGCCAGAGCGGCCTGGTACGCCTCCGCGATCCTCAGGTCCCTCGCCTGCTTGGCGAGGTGCTGCTCGATGTTCTTCTCCTCCTGGGCGGCGCGTGCCTTGCGGCCCCTGTCCTTCGTGTCGAGCTGCTTCTTCCTCTCCTTCTCGGCCTCGGCCGCGTCCTTGCCGGCCTTCTCCGCGCTGTCCTGCTTGCTCTTGATCTGCTTGGAGAGCTCGGCTTCGGCCTTGGTGAGAGCGGTGATCACCTCCCTCACCGCGTTGTCGGTCGCGTCGACGGTCAACGCGTCTGGCGTGTGAACGTCCCGGGTGGGCGTGACAGGAGCCCACGGCGACGGGGGAGGGACGTGTCCCAGCGCACGCAGCTCACGGGCCACGCCGTCGAGATCGACGCGGATCTGCTGACGCTCGCGCGACTGGGGCGTCTCGCTCCACTTGCGCGCGAGGTGGGCGTGCTCGTTCAGCAGGCTGGTCACGTTCTCGTTGGCCGTCTGCTTCCTGCCTCCGCGAAGCGCCGTGCGGATGATGCCCTGCTTCTCGGGGGCGCTCAGCTCCTGCAGGACGTCGGTGATCTGGCGTAGCCAGATCCGCGCGACCTGGTCCGTGGCGACAGCCGAGTTGAACGTGACCAGGTGTTCGCCGTTGGGGCCACCCGCGATCTTCGTCCTGGCCATCACATGACGGCTGAGGGGGCCGTGACCGGGTCTGAAGCGCTGGACGCCGTGGGCCGTGGTGTCCACCAGCAGCGTCGTGCCGTCGCTGGACCAGCTCCAGCCGCGCACGCCCCCGTCGAGGATGTCGGTGGCCAGGAGTTCGTCGACGGCGGTGCGCACCTCCGCGTCGGAGAGGGTCGAACCGTCAGAACGTCCGGTGACGAACGCCGTTCCCACGATCGGGGCGGTGGTGACCGTACCGGGACGGCTGGTGACGGGCGGCGGGAGCGGCGCGGCCTGCGCGCTGAACGCCATGATCTCCGCCAGCGCGGCCAGCGCCTGGACCCGCATCATCGTGGGGTCGCTGCCGGCGCGAGCTGAGGCCTCGAGCGCCAGACGGAGGCGATGGAGGAGGTCCGCGGTGATCAGGTAGTCACCCCGGGGGTCGGACATGCGCAGGCTGCCGTCGCTCTGCTCGAGGGCGGCGGGTGCCAGCCTGCTCAGCGCGTACCGCAGCGCGCCGTGGCCGCGAAGGCCCGCCGGCTGGGTGGCGGCCAGGAAGGCGGCGAACTCGTCCTGCCCTGACTCGGTGGCCAGCTCCACTTCGAGCATGACGTTCGCTTCGGCGCGCAGGGTGACGTCGTCGGTGTTCTTGGCCCGTTCCTGGAGCTTGTGCCGTACCCGCTCGACGGTGGAGGCGGGCAGGACGGCGTCCCCGCCGGGGAGGGGGACGATCAGGCTGCCGTCGGGCATGAGGACCGCGTTCGGGTGCCCTTCGACGAGCGCGGCGGAGACGGCTTCCCTGGCTCTCGTGGCGTAGACGGGCGCGGCGCCCTGGGAGAGCTCCGTGTCGGACGCTGGACCTGTGTTCACCGCGGCGGGACCGTTTTCGGAGGCCGAAGACTGTGACGGATCTCCGGTGCCGGGGTCGGCCTCGTTACTGGTGCGGCTGCCGGCGTCGGCCGACGGGTCACCGGTGGATGCCTCGCCTGGCGAGGGATGCGGGGTGCCCGTGTCCTGACCAGTGGCCGCTTCGCCGGTATTGGTCTCCTCGTTCGTCGCGCCGGTGTCGCCTGAGGGGGTGGTCTCACCCGAGGTGCTCGTGCCGCCCGGCGTCGCGGGGTCGCCTGCGACGTTCGTGCCGCCCGGCGTTGCGGGGTCGCCTGCGACGTTCGTGCCGCCCGGCGTCGCGGGGTCGCCTGCTGGGGCGGAGGAGGGCTGCTGGCCGGAGGTGCCGGAGGCCGCGGACCCCGGCCTGGACGTGGCCTCGCCAGGAGTCGTCGGGGAGACTGAGGTGGGCGCCGACTCGCCTGACTCCTGCTCCTCCATCTCGTCGGGCGTGGGGGCGATCGTGGGGTCGCCGCTGGCAGACGACCCGCGCCGGGACCCTGCGGTGTCAGGGGCGCCCTGGCCGGTGGTCCTGCCCGGCTCCCCGGGTTCCTGGGTGGTCTGTCCCGTGCCTGGCCTGGTCGTTGTCGAGGTGGAGGCGCCCGCGCCGGGAGTCCCGGGGGCGGGAGCCGTCCCCGGGGCCGAGCCGGGGGAGTTCGGGCCGCCCTCGGGGCTGCGCGCGTCGGGCCCGGTCGAGGGCGGCCCGCCGGGCGTCCCACCGCCCGCGCGGGCCAGATCCGCCGCGCTGGCCAGGTCATGGGCCGTGGCGAGCGCCGTGATGGGGTGGGCGAGCGTCGTGTAGACGTCCGCGTTGGTGGGGCTGATCGACTTCATCCGGCCCAGTGCACCTGCCGCGGCGCCGGTCAGGGAGTCGACCGAGAACGGGTTGCTGATCTGGCCGTACACCACCGCGTTGGCGACGAAGCTTCCGAACGGGGAGGCGACCATGTTGCTGAGCATCGTGTTCAGCGCCCTGCCGGTGAAGCCGGGCACCGATCTGGTCATGCGGGAGATGGGTCCCGCCACCGCCATGCCCATCGCGCCGCCGGCGGCGCCACCGAGCAGCGCGGCGCTGGTCATCTTCCAGTCCCGCTCTTTCCTGGTGCCCATCTTGATCTGCTGGCCCTGGGCGATCCAGTCCATGACGCCCTCTTCGCCGGCCTCCTCGACGACCTCCTTGAGGAACGGGATCAGGCGGGGGAGGAAGTGGCTCGTGCCGCTCAGGGTGGTGGCCCTGGCCAGGCTGACGGTCCCGGCCGACCTTCCCGCCAGCGCGGCCAGCCTGACCAGGATGCGATGGATGGCCGCGCGCGCCGCCGCCGCGTAGGGGCCGATGAAGGTGGTGGTCGAGCCCGCGGTGAAGAAGGCGGTCAGCATCCAGATGGCGATGGCGATGACCGTGATCCAGAACGCCACGTTGATGGAGAGCTTGGAGTACTGCGTCTGGACGGCGAAGTTGCTGGCCTTCGCCGCGTATGACTTCGCGCCCTGCTGCACTGTCACCACGCCGCCAGGACCGCTGTACAGGTTTCTGACCCTGCCCAGAAAGTCGGCGGTGGAGGGGGCCTGTATGCCCGTGACGATGGAGCGGACCGCCTCAGCCGCGGGCTCGGTGTGCGGCGTCATGCCGTTGCAGAGGGACTCCCACGCGCAGCCGAGGGCCGACAGCTTGTGCTCACTGGCCTTGGGCCACTTCTCACCCGCCGCCAGCAGTGGAATCACCACGTGGATCACCCAGTCGGGCAGGCCGCCCATTTCCCATGCGGGCACGACATCCCTGTCGATGACGACGGCGACGGACTCCGGCGGGGCCTGTACCGCCGTTTCCGCATTCGTGTTCGTGGCCACGCAGCCCCGTTCTGACCCGACCGTGCGCCTGCAGATGGATGATGCGGAGGCCTCACACCTCGCGCACGGAGTTCCTCACGTTCTCCGCGATGGCGGTGTCCGTGCCGACCAGGTTCTCCACGCCCTTGCGCACTCTCGGCCCCAGGTCAGCGAGCTGACGGATGGTGTGCTTGCCGTTGTCCAGCAGCGTGGTGGGAGCGCCGTCACCCAGGTAGCTCCGGTGGAAGGCGAGGCCCTCCGTTCCGTCACCCCAGGGCGCGGCGGCGTGGAGCTCCTCGATCTCCGCCATGCGCTCGTGGTAGGTGACCTCCATGTCGGTCACGGTGGTGTTCCACACGCTCACCCCGCGGTAGAACTCGATCTTCGAGACCAGCACGCCCCTGTTCGGTCCGTTCACCGCTTGCCGCCCATCTGCTCGGCCAGCTGTTTCATCACCGTCTCGAGATCACCCTCCAGATGCGCCTGCATCTGCTCGGCGGGGACCAGTGGCGCGAAGAGCTCGGTGATCCGCTCCTGGACCTGTGCGGCCGCCCGCCGGACCGTCTCGGTGATCGAGTCGGCGAGGCCTCGCGCGTCCGGGTGCCGGTAGACGCGCGGGTCGATGTCGAGCCGTACGAGCTCGCCGCGCGAGCCGACCGTGACCGACACCAGCCCGTCGCGCGACTTCTCCGTCACCTGTACGGCCTTGGCCTTGGCGTGGAGTTCCGCGCCCTCGTCCTGGATCCGCATGAAGGTCGCCCGCAGCTCGTCCGCGTAGGCCTGAAGGCCTGCTGCGTCCCCCTCGTCCAACGACTCCATCTGACCTCCCCAGCCCCGGGACACGCTCCTGCATCCTGCGTGTTACTGGCTAGTTTCCGGCACATGAACATCATTCGACAAGAACGTCCGGATAATTCGCTTAAACGCGGCAAAGTCACAATGCCAGCGGTACGGCGTGCTCCTGGAGATCTTCGACTTCGGCCACGGGTACCCAGCGGCGGTAGACGCCCCGCTCGATCCGCTCCATGCCCAGCGCCGCGGCCTCGGGCGCCGAGCCGCCCAGATACTCCAGCAGCAGCTCCCCCTCACGCTCGTCGTGCACGTGGCACTCCACGCCTCGCCACCGGCACACCGTGGTCACGTACCACACCGCTTCGCACGCGGTGGCGGGGACGGGCATGACGTGGCATCCCTCCTCGACCTCGGTGAAACCCTCGGCGGGCTCGTCGCTGCGCAGCCGCAGCCAGACCTCGAGCGCGGACGCCTCGGGACTGGCCGGGTAGTCGGCGCCGTGCCAGCGGGCGCGGTAGGAGTGCCCCTTCATGCGGGTCTCACCAGCAGCCAGCGCCGCAGGTCGCCATGGTAGAAGGCGCGCCTGTACTCCAGGCCGTCGTCGGCCAGCTCCCAGATCTCCGCGCCGTGCGTGAGGCCGACGCCGTACACCTTGTACTCGCGGATCACCTGGTCGACGTTGGGCACCAGGCCGAGACCGATGAACGGCGGCTCCTCCACCACCCAGCCGGCCACCGCGTCGCGCCGTTCCTCGTCCAGCCCGCCGTACGGCGTGCGGTACAGCTCGAGCCCCACCGGACGCCAGCGCAGCAGGTTGACGCTCCCCGTGGGGGTGAGCATGGCGGGTTGGCCGAGCGCGTCCACCAGGACGGCGGGCGTGGCGATGTGCGCGACGTCCAGTGCGTGGTGGACGTAGCCGGAGACCCTGTCCTCGCCGCCGAGCACCATGTCCTTGATGGCGGAGGGGCTCAGCAGCTTCTGCAGCAGAGGCACCCCCGCCTCCGGGTCGAGCAGGAGGTCCTGGGCGAGCGTGGGGACGGCCAGCCTGGCGACCGTCCCCGACTCGAGCAGGAAGCTCACCGGCAGCCCCAGGTTGATCGCCAGCCCCCAGCGTGGGTCCGGCCAGCCGGCGGCCAGGTCCACCATCGAGGCGATCCTGTGGTGCTCGGTCCAGCCGCCGTTGCCCTCCACCATGGCGGCGGCCGAGGTGTAGGCCAGCATCCAGGTACGCCCGTCCGCGACGACCGTCGGCCACGCGACCGGTTCCAGCCCTTCGGCGGCCGCCTTGGTCATCGGCAGCGCGAAGTCGGCGTCCCTCAGCATGCCCAGGCACAGGGCTGTCGCGCCTGCCTCGAACGCGGCCCAGAGGCGTTCCTCGAACTCAGTTGACGGCTGCTGCACGGTGATCACCCTAATCAGCGGTCTCCTGATTCCAAGCCGCGGGCCGTAGGCCACGTACCGAGCAGGGGCTGGAGGCGGGGGTCGGCAGGGTGGGTGAGGTGATTTGCGACTTTCTGTCACATCGGGAACGGCTGTCTCGTCCAGTCGTCAGTTCAACCGAGACAGGAGGTCGTCATGGCACGGTCTGTCACGAATGTGGTCGTGGCCTTGAGTGCGCTGTACACGCTGGTCTTCGGTGTCTGGATGTGGGGATGGCCGCAGTCGTTCGCCGAATACGTCAACTTTCCCCCGCATGAGCACTTCCTGCACGACCTGGGCGCCTTCCACGTCGGCATCGGGATCGCCCTGGTGGCGGCGCTGGTGTGGCGGGACGCCATCCTGGTCGTCCTTGTCGGCCTCGCCACGGCCGGCCTGATCCACACGGTGAACCACGCGATGGACTCCCATCTCGGCGGCGCCGTGAGCGATCCCTACATGATCGGCGCTCAGGCCCTCCTGGCGGTGGTGGGCATCGTGTTCCGCGCCCGCCACCTGCGTGTGAGCGGGGCGAAGGAGCAGGCGCGATGAGGGTCCTGCTCGCCGGTGCCACCGGAGCGATCGGGCGGCCGCTGCTGTCGGCGCTGGCCGCCTCGGGGCACGAGGTGATCGCGGTCATCCGCGATCCCGCCAAGCGGCGGCTCGTCGCGGATCACGGCGCGCTCCCCGTGATCGCGGATGTGATGGATCGCGACGGCCTGCTGCGCGCGGTCGACGGCCACGCCGCCGACGTGGTCATGCACCAGGCCACGGCGCTGCGGGAGGCCGGGCGCAGGCTGCGCCCCGACGACCCCACCATCCTCCTGCGCGGCAGGGGGACCGAACATCTCCTCGAGGCCGCGCGGGCGGTGGGCGCGCGGCGCTTCGTCACCCAGTCGCTGATCACCGGGTACGGCTACCGCGATCACGGGACCAGGGTCCTGACCGAGAACGACGTCTTCGGCCTGCACGCCGGCAACGTGGGCGACCTGGTGACGGACTCCAGCGTGGCCACCGAGCGGCAGGTGTTCGCCGCGGACGGCATCGAGGGCATCGCGCTGCGGTACGGGATGTTCTACGGCAGGCACGCGTTCAGCGACATGTTCGCCGACCTGATGCGTAAGCGGGCTCCGGTGCTGCCGCGGGGGGAGACGGGGACCACGTCCTTCATCCACGTGGAGGACGCGGCGACGGCCGCGGTGGCGGCCATGGAACGCGGCCGTGACGGGGAGGCGTACAACATCGTGGACGACCAGCCCGCGAGCTGGCGGACCTTCCTCACCGCGGTCGCCCGAGCACACGGCACCCCTCGTCCTGTCGTGACGCCGCGGTGGCTGATCCGGCTGGCCGTACCGTATCTGGGCTGTCTGATGATCGACACGACGATGCGGGTCTCCCATGCCAAGGCCACCAGGGAGCTCGGCTGGACCCCGGTGTACCGGAACCTGAGCGAAGGTCTGGGGCTCGGCTGAGACGGCGCGCCCCCGATCGCGGTCGCGAGAGCGGCCGTCGGGATCGGTCAGCCCCGAGCGGTGCGACACCCACGGTGATCGGCGCCGCGGCAGGCCGCCCCACGACCGGCCTCGTGACTTCCGTCCGTGTGGAGCCCATCCCGGGGGGTCTACGGCGTACAGCCCTCGAACTCCGGCACGAAGGCCGACAGCTGGAGACCGCTCGCGCCGAACCACTTGTCCAGGAGCCTGGCCGCGGTGCCGTCCTGGTACATGTCCGTGATGGCCCGGTTGACCTGCTCGCATCCCTCCACGTCGCCCAGGGGCAGGGCGATGCCGTACCTCTCGGCGGTGAACGGAGCGTTCACGATGGCGAACGCGTCGCGCTCGCGGACGGCGAACCCGGCCAGGATCAGGTCTCCTGTGGAGACGGCTTCCACGGCCCCCGATCTGAGCAGGTCGACGCACTCGCCGTAGGTCCTGGCGGGAACCAGCACCGCGGCGATCCGGTGCCCGTCGACGATGCGTGAGGTGGAGATGGAGCCCTGTGCCTCGCAGAGCCTGCGCCCCTTGAGATCACGCACGTTCCGGATCCTGCCGTACCCCGCGCGGACCAGAATGTCCTGGCGAGAGACGTAGTACGGCCCGGCGAACGTCACCTGCCTCTTACGTTCCGCGCTGATGGAATAGGTCGCGACCACCATGTCGGCCGCCCCTTCGCGCAGCTTCGCCTCCCTGCCCTCCGAGGTCGTCGCGACGAAGGAGACCTTCTTGCCCAGCCGAGCGGCCACGTAGGCGGCCACGTCGACATCGAAGCCCTGGAACACCCCTCCGCTGGTTCTCACGGCCAGGCCGGGCTGATCCGACTTCACGGCCACGACCAGCTCGTCCTTGTCCAGGATCGACCGGGCGCCGGCGAGGTCGCCGCCGCAGCCGGACAGCAGCGACGCCGCGGCGACGGACGAGACAAGCTTCCGCATGAGCCCCTCCAGGGGGCTCAGCGTAGGCAGGGCCGGTGACGTGCCGGTGAACGGCGCATGGCCGGAAATCAAGAGGTCCGCGGGCCGAACAGACCGATGGTCAGCTCTCGGCTCGCTCCAGCGCCTGCCGTGCCGGCAGATCCTCCCGCCCGTGCGGGGCGGTGGTCCAGCGGGTGAGAGCGTCGGCGTCGCCGTGGGACAGGACCCTGCCGCGCAGCCGCTGGTGCAGCCGGTCGCGCAGCGCCTCGACCCCTTCGGCCCGCGACGACGGCAGCAGCGGCCCCCGGTAGCGGTCGAGCAGCGCGCCGACGCTGCCGGTGGCCAGCTCGTCGTCCAGGGTGAGGAAGTCGGCCACCGTCCGCCCGAGCAGCCGGTAAGGATCGGAGGCCAGGCGGTAGCCCAGGACGCGGCGCAGCCGGGTCATCTCCGCGCGGACGGTGACCGTCTTGCCGCCCTGCCCGTACGTCAGGCGGGCCAGGGCGTCGGCGGTCAGCCCTGCGGGATGGGCGGCCAGAAGCACGACGAGCTCGCTGTGCCTGGCGCTGAGCTCGTGGGCGACGCCGTCCAGGCGGATCCACGCGCGGTCGCGGCCGAGCGCGTGCAGCAGCAGGGACTCGCTGGTGCTGTCGACGCCGTCGGTGCAGTGGACGGCGAAGGGCCCGGTCGCCGACAGCCGCTCGAAGACCACCCTGCGGCCGTCGGGCAGCGTCGCGGGGCCCTCTCGGGGCGGCGACGGCCAGCGCTGCGGCAGCCAGCCGCCCGGCGAGGCGTGCAGCACGCGGCCGTCGGCGCCGACCAGCGCGCTGTGAATGCCCTTGTGGCGCATGACGTGCTCGAGATAGCGCATGCGCAACCGCTCGTCCTGCTGCCTGGTGTGCTCGCCCAGTTGCGCCTCGGCCAGCCGCGCGGCCGCCGCGACCAGGGACATCGACAGCGAGTTCGCGGCAGAGGTGGGACAGGTCACGTCGATGGCGCCGAGCAGCTCGCCGGTGACCGGGTTCCTGATGGGCGCGGCGCAACAGGTGAAGTCCACCGCGACCGAGAGGAAGTGCTCGGGGCCGCGGACGCGGAACGGCCGGCCCAGCGCGAGCGCCGTCCCCACCCCGCTGGTGCCCGCCTTGCCCTCGCTCCACAGCGCGCCGGGCACCAGGTGCACGCCCTCGGCCAGCCTGCGCGCCGATCGGTCGCCCATGACCCAGAGCAGGTGTCCCGCCGAGTCGCTGGCGAAGATCAGATGGCCCGGCTGGGTGGCCGCGTCGCGCAGCGTGCCGAGCAACGTGGGCCAGACCGAGGCCATCGGATGATCGCGTTGCAGCCTGCGCACCCGGTCGTCCCGCAGCTCGATGGGCGGCAGCGAGCGGTCGGGGTGGACGCCCTGCAGGCGGGCGCGATCCCACGACGCACGTACCTCCGGGCGTACCTGCGCAGGTCGTTGGCCACTCAGCGCGCTCTCGCGAGCGCGGGCCAGCCGTCGCGTCGAGTCGTCCATGATCTCCTGACGAGCAAGTTAGTACCGATTGCAACCCCTATGCAACGCTGCCGAAACCCTTGGGAGGCCAAGGCGCATAGCGGATAGTCGTTACGGCCCGGACATTTCAACTTGTTGGAGAGACAAGATGTCATACCTGGAGCTGGCGGACGGCGTGCCGCTTTACTACGAAGACCATGGGTCTGGGCCCGCTGTGCTGCTCATTCACGGGTGGACGATGAACAGCACGTTCTGGGGGCAGAACGTCGGCGCGCTCAGCGAGTCCAATCGGGTCATCACTGTAGACCTGCGCGGGCATGGTTTGTCCGGGAAAACAGATGATGGCCACACTTTGTCGCAATACGCGCGCGACATTCGCGCCCTGCTGCAGCATCTGCAGCTGCGCGAGGTGTCCATGGTGGGCTGGTCGATGGGCACCGCGGTCATCCTGTCGTACGTCCAGCAGTTCGGCTGCGACCTGCTGCGGTCGGCGGCCTTCGTCGACCAGTCGCCGAGATTCCTCGACGGGGAGGGCTGGGACTTCCCGCTGCTCGGCGGCTACTCCACGACCGACCTCGCCGTCTTCGCGCAGGGTGTCCGATACGCCAGGCCGAGCGTGATCAAGCCGTTCATCGCCGCGTGCTTCGCCGAGACTCCGCCGGACGAGGTGATCGACGCGGTCTACGCCGAGACCACCAAGATGGCCACGTCGGCGGCCCTGTCCGTCTGGTACGACATGGCCTACGCGGATCTGCGCCCCGTCCTGCGGGAGCTCACCGTCCCGACCCTCCTGATGTACGGCGCCCGCAGCAAGATCTTCCCCGGCGACCTCGACGAGTGGCTGGCCGACCGGCTGCCGAAGGCACAGGTGGCCAGGTTCGACCACAGCGGCCACGCCCCGTTCAGCGAGGAGCCCGACAAGTTCAACCAGACCCTGGGCGCCTTCCTGCGTACCTGACGCAGGGCCCTGGACCGTACGCACAAGGGGGAGAGGACGTGTCTCGACCGATCCGCGGGTGGCGGAGCACAAGGAGCGCGAGGTGACCAGGATCGCTCCCGCCGACACCGTCGACCTGGCCAGGCTCGGCCAGGAGCATCAGCTCGTCCGGCTGCGCGACGCGCTCATCCTGCTGGGCGTCAACGCCGAGCTGAGGGACAACAACACCGCGCTCATGGTGCACAGGCCCGCGCCCGGCCTGCCGGTATGGGTCTTCGTCGGCTACGGCGGGGGCAGTTACTCCTGGCAGAACGCCAACAAGCGGCACCCGGTCGACGACCCCCAGGGAGCGGCAGCGATCCTGGCCGACCACGTCGCCCGCTAGGCGCGACCCCATGACGTGACGGCCGCTCCGCGCACCGCAGCGCGCGGGGTGGCCGTCACCGATTCGAGACCTTCGCTCGTGACAATCCGCTCCATCTCTTGTGGCGGCTGACCGCGCTACGCGGGTTGCGCCGCGGTGAACTGGGCGGATGTCGGCCCTGCCAATTCGTCACCCATTGGACCTTCAGCCCGTATCTATATCTGTCCCCATAGGATTGACCGGCCACAGCGCCTACGAGCCGATGAAGGATGGGTGTGGGGGTTGGACGAGTTCAGTGCGACGCTCAACGAGCTCACCGAGGAGTACGAGCGACACGCTCGCCTGGTCAAGGACGCGTACGGCAAGCTCAACGAGCTGGAGGCCACCGTGCGATCAGGCGACGAGATGGTCACGGTGACGGTGGGTGCACGCGGGCAGGTCAAGGCCATCGAGCTTGATGCGAGGGTCTACCGCAGGCTGCCACCCTCCGAGCTCGCGCGCACGATCACGGAACAGCTCAACCGCGCCGCCGCCATCGTGGCGGACCGGTCGAAGGAGCTGATCAGCCCGCTCATGCCCGACGGCGTGCCGTACGAGGAACTTTTCGGTGAGGGTGTGGATCTCGACTCCCTTCTTCCCGGGCCGGGCGCTGCATGAACCATGAGGGCTACTCCGCGGAGTGGCAGGATCTGCGGCGGGAGGGCGCTTCCACCAGGGAACGTCATGCCAAGGCGTCATCGGCCAAGAGCACGCTGCGGGCGGCCTTGGACAGAGATAGGACCGCCCTTGGAAACGATCATTACGGCGTCGAGCTGGCCAGACAGCTGCCCGCGATCGAGCAGGGTATCTACGACGCGTTCGACGCCTATCTCCACGAGCTCGAGGGCACGAGCAAGGGACTGAACGCGAACGCCACCAACTACGAGACGGCCGAGCACGCCAATCTGGCGGATCCGTGATCGCCGTTCACTCGCTCTTCGCGGTGACACCGATGGCCGTCGCCCATGCCGTTTGACGGCTGCGTGGTGCCGGAAGCACTGCGGCCGTACATCGACTGGGTCACCGGCATGGCCTGGCCTGAAGGGGACCCACAGGGCTGTTTCCGCATGGCCGACGCCTGCGTGGTCGCGGCCCATCAGGTGGTCGCCGACACTGAGGCGGCTGATCCGGCCACGGCCCGCATGGTCGGCGAGTTGTGGGACGGCGCCGCCCAGCAGGAGTTCGTCATTCACGTTCAGCGGACGGTGGGCGGACGGCGAGCGGACCTGGTCCAACGGCTGATACGCGCGGCGATCTCGTTGAACGGAGTGGGCGTGGCGATCCAGCACGCCCAACGCATGATCACGTTAATCGTGCTCTTCCTGCTCATCGCGCTGCCGCTGGTGATCTGGCAGGCGCCATGGGCGCTCCGGCCGTTGCTGCAGATTGCCAGGATGAGTGCGGTGCAGATCCGTAACACCACCGTGATGTACATGATTGCGTTCGGCGCCTTCGGCGCGGCGCTGACCTTCCTGACGCGGTACACGCAGCGCGAGGGTGGACGGCTGGACGAGATCGACGGCCATGAGCTACTGATCAGTGCACGCGACGGAGCGATCAACGGGATGCTGACCGGGCTGCTGGGCGGCGGGCTCGGGCGGCTGGCCACCCCCGCGTTGCGCGCCGGCGTGGCGCGCGCGGAGGCGACGTTGGGAGAGACCCTGCTGGCGCGCCTGACGACTACGCTGCCCGGCCAGTCATTGCAGTACGGCATCGCCGGGTCGGCCACAACCGCGATCAGCATGGCGCTGGACGGCAGGCCACTGGACTGGGATCTCATCGTCAAAGGTGGCACCTCCGCGGTACTGGGCGTCGACGGCCAGCATCTGCTCGGCCCCCATCTGTCCCCTCGTCACGCCGAAGGTGGCGGCGCATCCCCGCCTGGTCGCTCTTCGGATGGGATGCCCGACGCCGGGCCTCCACTCGGCCACCAGGCCGCCGGCGCGCCCGCGCCCGGCGTCCATCGCGCCGAGGACGGTGCGCGTCCGGACGGTACGCCCCCCACCGGCCTCGCGCAGGCCGCCCCTGACGGCCTCGCCCACACGCCGCGCGGAGAACAGCCCAGCACGCCGGGCCCTTCCGCTCGCGGTCCACAGATCGAGCCCATCTCACCGGTCGTGGCCGCGCGTCCTGACCCGCCGATGGTCACGCCCGCGCGAGACCAGCCGGCCGGCGGCCCCCGCACCAGAACCGTGGCGGGGGAGATCCCTGAGGCGCCCGTCCGCCCTCCAGCCGCCGCGCCTCACCGCGCCATCCACGAGACGGCTCCAGCACACGCCGTCCCGCAGGAGGGCGGCGGACGCACCCCAGCGACCACCGCCGACCGCACCGCCGGCGTCGACGGCTCCAAGGACCGCGCCCCGGGCGTCGACCCCGTCGAGGAGCGTCTCGCCGGCGACAACGCGGGCCGGGCAGGCGATGCGAACGGCTCCGGGCACGCCAGGCCCACGGTCGACGACCTGATCAACCGGTCGATCGACCCGCCGGCCCACCGCGAGACGGCACGAGCCGACGAACCCGAGGGACTGGAGGTATGGGACGGCGGCTGGGAGCAGCCGGGTACCCGGCTCGCGGACTCCGAGCAGGTGCTCCCGCCCGCACCGCAGGCCCAGACGCGGGCGTCGGGGGACGGCTGGACGCGTGAGGCGCCGCTGCACACAGTGGAGGGCCCCCGGCACCTCGACGACGCCAGGAACGCACTTGCCGAGGGAGATGTCGCGGGCGCGCGGGCGGCCGCCGACGCGGCCAGAGCCGCGGCGGAGCGGGCGCGTCAGTCTCCCGAGATGCTCGAGCACGCCCGTGCGCGCGCGGAGCACAACGCCCGGCAGGCCGAGCGGATCGCCGACTTGACGGAATGGATACAGCGGGACGGTAGCGTCCCGAGGGACACATTGATCGCGTTCAGAGATCTCGGGGTGAATCTGGAGATCTCTCTCTTCGGGGAGCACGAGCGGAGGGACACAAGCGTCTTCTACGACGAGGGGACCAACACCCTGCACGTGCACCAGGGGATGAAGTGGCGCTCGGTGAACGAGGACTTCGTCCGCTACCTCAAACACGAGTTCCACGAAGCACTGGCCGACCGGAGCTTCCGCTCGCAGGAGGTCACCGACTGGGACGGCCTGTCCCAGTGGAGCGAGGGCGCCGCCCGGTTCCGTACGGATGGTGAATGGGGCGACTGGGTCGCCCAGCACATGACTCCGCAGTCCAGGGAGCTCACGGGAGCGCAAAGGGACTCGCTGTACACCTACAGGGAGACAGCCGGGTACGGACCGATCAACCAACCTTTGCGCGGGCAGGGGGAATTGTCGCCTGAGGCGGCGGCGCACGTCACCAACCTCGACGCGGCGATGCTGCACTCCGTCGTACCTGCAGACGTCGTGGTGACCAGACAGGTTGGGGCCGACGCCTTCGATCGTCCGCTGGACCGTCTCGAAGGAACGACGCAGCGGGATCTCGCATACCTGTCAACGTCCACCGGCAAGAATCCCCTTCGCCTGATCCATTTCGCTACTACCGAGAATCTGGTCAAGGTCTGGCTCAGACTCCCCGCGGGCACGCACGCCGTGCACCTGCAGGGAGTGCACCCGCATGTCGACGCCCTCTTGGGACCTACCACCGAGCTGCTGCTCGACAGGGGGACGCGGTATCGGGTGGACAAGGTGCTGTTCGAGGACGGCCAGTACAAGGTGTTCGGTACCGTCTTGGAACAGGAAGGCTGATCATGAATTCGGCATGGGACAACCCTGAGTTCCACACCGTCGACGCCCCGGACGAATGGTCGTGGACAGCGGCGGGCGCGATCAGATGCGTCCCTGTCTCGCACCAGAGCAGGCTTCTGGGCTATCTATGGGCCGCCCTCAGAGAGGAGGCGGCGGGATTCGCGCCCGCCGGGTCCGCGACGGCGCACGGCAGGAACGCGGCCATCGCATGGGCGAAGCGCTTGCGCCAGGCCAAGGCCGCGAACGACTCCCCGCTCGCGGCCCTGGAGCGATGGGCCGACGAGCCCGAAGACCCGCTGTTCGGGATGGTCCCGGCCGGTCAGTGGGAGGAACTGTCCTCGCTGGCCGCCCTCGACGAGCGCGCACGACGGAGCTGAACCCACACCACCCATGACCCCCTCGACGTTCCCGGGCTCTTCGCAAGGGTAGAGCTGCGGTATTGCGCACGGTGGGCCACAGTGGGACAGCGACGACCGCCGTGCTGAGCGGGACGAGCCCGCAGCCTGACGCCCCCGCACCGGCCTGTCGACGGACCTTTCCGGGAAGATGGCCGGCGGCAGGCGGTGTCGAATGACGTGAGGAGTCGGCGATGACCATGAACGCGACCGGAGGCGAGGGCACCTTCGCCGAGCTGGGGCTGCGATCCGAGCTCCTGGACGTGCTGTCCGCTCTGGGATACGAGGAGCCCACTCCCATCCAGAGAGAGGCGATCCCCCCGTTGGTGGAGGGGCGCGATCTGCTGGGGCAGGCGGCGACGGGCACGGGGAAGACCGCGGCGTTCGCCTTGCCCGTGCTCCAGCGGATGCTCCACTCCGGTGGTGACGCAGGGCCGGCGACGCTGGTGCTCGTGCCCACGCGGGAGCTGGCCGTTCAGGTCTCGGAGGCGTTCCATCGGTACGGCCGCATCCTGGGCACCCGCGTGCTGCCGATCTACGGCGGCGCGCCCATCGGCAGGCAGTTGCAGGCGCTCAGGCGCGGGGTGGACGTCGTGGTCGCGACGCCGGGACGGGCCCTCGATCACATCGGCAGGGGAACGCTCGACCTGGAGGGTCTGCGCACCGTCGTGCTGGACGAGGCGGACGAGATGCTCGACATGGGGTTCGCCGACGACATCGAGGCGATTCTCGCGGCGACCCCCGAGGATCGCCAGACCGTGCTGTTCTCCGCGACGATCCCGGTGCGCATCGATGGGATCGCCCGCCGTCACCTGCGCGACCCGGTGCGGATAGAGATGGGGCACACGGCCGCAGAGGGGCGCCAGACGACGCCGCTGGTGGAGCAGAGCGCGTACCTGGTCGCCAGGGCGCACAAACCCGCGGCGCTCGGCCGCCTCCTTGACATCGAGGCGCCGACAGCCGCGATCATCTTCTGCCGTACCCGTGACGAGGTCGACCAGCTCACGGAGGCGATGAACGGACGCGGCCACCGCGCCGAGGCCCTGCACGGCGGCATGGAGCAGGAGCAACGCGACCGAGTGATGTCACGGCTGCGGGCGGGGACCGCCGACCTGCTCATCGCGACCGACGTGGCGGCGCGCGGCCTCGACATCGAACAGCTCACCCACGTCGTCAACTACAACGTCCCGTCCGCGCCGGAGGCGTACGTCCACCGCATCGGCAGGGTGGGCCGCGCCGGCCGCGAAGGGGTGGCGCTGACCCTGGTGGAGCCGCGCGAGCACCGGATGCTCAAGGCGATAGAGCGGGTGACCAGGCAGCGGATCCCGGTGGGGAGGCTGCCGACCCTCGCCGACCTGCACACGCGCCGGATGGAGCTGACCCGGGTCGCGCTGGAGGAGTGCCTGCTCCAGGACGACCTGGAGCACTTCCGCGTCCTGGTCGAGTCGCTCACCGACGAGTTCGACCTCATGGAGGTGGCGCTCGCCGCCGTCAAGCTGGCGCACGAGTCCAGCGGCGCCGCGCTCGACGAGGAGGAGATTCCCGAGGTGGCCCCGCGGATCGTGGAGAAGCGGCGTGGGCAGCGGGAGCCCGCCAGGGACGGCGAGCGACGCGCCCGCACCCCTGCGGGTGGAATGGCACGCCTCTTCTTCAGCCTGGGGCGCAGCGCAGGAATCCGGCCGCAGGACCTGGTCGGCGCGATCGCCGGCGAGTCGAGCCTGAGCGGGCACGACATCGGCGCGATCGAGATCGCCGACCGGTTCTCGCTGGTGGAGGTGCCGCAGGCCGCGGCCAACGAGGTGATCGCCGCCCTCCGGCGTACCACGATCAAGGGAAGGCGGCCGACCGTCCGCCGCGAGCGTGACACGGGCAGCGGACGAACACGATGACGAGGCCGCTCACGGTGGCCTGATGGCCGACGGACCGGGTGCTTCGATGAAACAGAGCGGAGGAATCCGATGATCGCCCGAATCTGGCACGGTTCCACCCCGATCGAGAAGTCAGCGGACTACCTGAGGCTGATGCGCGACGTCGCGCTCCCCGACTACCGGTCGACTCCCGGTAACCGGGGCGCGTACGTGCTGCATCGCGAGGACGGAGGCGTCGCCCACTTCATCACGCTGACCTTCTGGGACTCCGAGCAGGCGATCGCCGACTTCGCGGGCGACGACGTCACCCTCGCCAAGTACTACGACTTCGACGGCGACTACCTGCTGGAGAAGGAGCTCCGCGTCACCCACCACGACCTGTACGACCGGTGAGCGTCCCGCGGGACCCTACCCTCCTTCCGTCGCGGCCATCTGCCGGCGCTCCTCGCGGGTGGCGATGAGCCCGGCCGGAGCGAGGAGCCTGGACTCCTCGAACGGCGCCTCGGTGTCCGGCAGCGGCTCCTTGGCCCTGATCGCCTTCACCCACACCCGGATGGCGTCCAGGATGACGATGATGATCAGGATGGCGAACAGCGCGGCGAGGATCCCGTCGACGGTGGAGTTGACCACGATCTGCCGCATCGCGCCGACGCTCTTGGCCGGAGCCAGCACCTGCCCCTGATCCAGCGCCGCCTGGAAGCGGTTGCGCTGGGCGAAGAAGCCGAGCGTCGGATCGCTGGAGAAGACCTTCTGGTAGCTCGCGGTCAGCGTGACCGCGACGTCCCAGACGAGTGGGATCGCGGTCACCCACGCCCACTTGAGCCGCCCGCTCTTGATCAGCAGTGTGGTGGCGACGGTCAGCGCCACGGCGGCGAGCAACTGGTTGGCGATGCCGAAGAGCGGGAAAAGCTGGTTGATGCCGCCGAGCGGGTCGTTGACGCCTTGGTAGAGGAAGTATCCCCAGGCGCCCACGACGATGGCGCTGACCGCCATCAGCCCTGGCCACCAGCTCACCCGGCCGATGGGCTTCCACAGGTTGCCCAGGGTGTCCTGCAGCATGAAGCGGCCCACCCTGGTCCCCGCGTCGACCGTGGTGAGGATGAACAGCGCCTCGAACATGATCGCGAAGTGGTACCAGAACGCCTGCAGCGCGGCTCCTCCGAGGAAGCCGGAGAAGATCTGTGAGATGCCGACGGCGAGCGTCGGCGCGCCCCCGGTCCGCGCGATCAGCGTCTCCTCCTGTACGGCTCGCGCCGCCGCCTGCAACTGCTCGGGCGTGATGACGAAGCCCATGTTGCTGACGGCCTGGGCGGCGGACTCGACCGTGGTGCCGACGACCCCCGCCGGAGAGTTCATCGCGAAGTACAGCCCGGGGCTCAGCAGGCAGGCCGCGGTGATGGCCATGACGGCGACGAACGACTCCATGAGCATGGCGCCGTAGCCGATCATCCGGACCTGGGTCTCCTTCTGGATCATCTTGGGCGTGGTGCCCGAGGCGATCAGCGAGTGGAACCCGGAAAGCGCTCCGCAGGCGATGATGATGAAGACGAACGGGAACAGCGATCCGGCGAAGACCGGCCCCTTGCCGGTGAAGGCGAACTCGGTGAACGCGGTGTTCTGCAGCGAGGGCAGGGTGATGGCCACGCCGACGGCGAGCAGCACGATGGTGCCGATCTTCATGAACGTCGACAGGTAGTCGCGGGGCGCGAGCAGCATCCACACCGGCAGTACCGCGGCGACGAAGCCGTAGGCGATCAGCCAGAGCGCCAGCGCCGAGGGGCTCAGCGTGAAGGTGGCCGCCCAGCTCGACTCCTGCACCCAGCCGCCGGCGATGATCGCCAGGATCAGCAGTCCGACGCCGATCACGGTGGTCTCCACCACCCGGCCAGGCCGGATCGTGCGCAGGTAGAACCCCATGAACAGGGCGATGGGGATGGTCATCGCGATGGAGAAGACACCCCAGGGCGACTGCGCCAGGGCGCCCACCACGACCAGTGCCAGCACCGCGAGCAGAATGATCATGATCGCGAAGACGGCGACGAGCGCGGCGGCGCCGCCCACCGGGCCGATCTCCTCACGCGCCATCTGCCCCAGGCTCCTGCCGTTCCTCCGCATGGAGAAGAACAGGATCACCATGTCCTGGACGGCCCCTGCGAAGATCACGCCGGCGACGATCCAGATGGTGCCTGGCAGGTAGCCCATCTGGGCCGCCAGCACCGGCCCCACCAGCGGCCCGGCCCCGGCGATGGCGGCGAAGTGGTGGCCGAACAGGATGCGGCGGTCGGTCGGGTGGTAGTCGATGGCGTTGTTGAGCCGCTCGGCGGGCGTGGCCCTGCGGCTGTCCGCCCCCAGGACCCTGTGCAGGATGAACCGGGCGTAGAAGCGGTAGGCGATGGCGTAGGAGCCGAGCGCCGCGGCCAGCAGCCAGACCGCGTTGACGTTCTCGCCCCTGGACAGGGCGAGCACTCCCCACCCTGTGGCTCCGACGGCGGCGACCACCGTCCAGATGATGATGGAACGGGCTTTCACCGGTTACCTCCCCCTACGGGCCTGCCCAGGCAGCAGCGCAGCCCGGCGTCCGGCGGCAGGTCGGTGGTGAAGCGCCGCCAGCGCCACAGCGGGCGGCAGTCGACCATGACCGGCAGTTCGGCCAGATGCACCCAGGCGATGGGATGGGCGTACACCAGGCCGGTCTCCAGCAGGCGCGCCCGCCGGGGCAGGTCGGACCGTCGCAGTGGCCGGACCGAGAACTCGCCCGCGTCGGCACAGCACAGGCCGGTGGCATGCCAGTCGAAGAAGACCACTTCATCGGCGCGCAGCGCTTCACGGGCGGCGGTTGTGAGCGTGATCCTGGACATCCGCGGCTCCTGCATCCCAGGTGCCCCGGACGCTACCCGGGCACCGGGGGGCTGAAACACCGCTTGACGTGCCAGAACCTGCCGCGGAACAGCCGCGCCGGCGCTCCGGCCCGCGCCGCCGCTGTGCCGGCAGCGCCGGGCGGCCCGCCTCCCGCCCGGCCGGGCAGAAGCCCCCGCCCGGTGTCGGATCAGGGGCGCCGACGGTTGTCAGCCATTGCGAAAACAAGCCACAAAAGTGGGCTGACCTGGGCGTTTCGAGTGTGGCCCTCGGGGCAGCCGTGGTCCTAGCAAACAGATTCGGAGGCGTCACATGACCACCGAGACTCTGATCTGGGTGGCCGTCGTCGTGGTAGTGGTGGTGGCCCTCGCCGCAGTCGCGTTTCTCGTGCTGCGGCATCAGCGCCGTGGCCGTCTCCGCGAACGGTTCGGCCCGGAGTACGACCGCACGCTGGCCGAGCAGGAGAGCAGGGGCGCGGCCGAGCAGGAGCTGCTCGCCCGTGAGGAGCGCGTCGCCGAGCTCGACATCCGTCCGCTGGACCCGGAGCAGCGGCGCTCCTATGCCGCCCGCTGGACAGAGGTGCAGGAGCGGTTCGTCAATGCCCCTGGTTTCGCGGTGACGGAGGCCGACCAGCTGGTGACGGAGGTCATGGCCGAGCGCGGCTACCCGATCGGGGACTTCGAGCAGCGGGTGTCCGACCTTTCGGTAGGACACGGCGCCACTCTTGACCGCTACCGGCAAGCCCATGAGATCAGCGGCCGTGCGGTCACGAAGAAGGCCTCGACGGAGGAGTTGCGCCAGGCGATGGTGCACTACCGCGCCCTGTTCGAAGAGCTCCTCGGGGAGTCGCCGTCGGACGGCCGCGCGTCCCGCCGCGATCCGGCGGCGAACCGCGATGACCATGGCGAAGGCACCTCCCGTCGCGATTCTGGAGGATGGTGACGACATGGACCCGCGCAAGCACGAAGACGAAGGACTGCAATCACCGAGGCAGTACGACGACGTGAACGAGACCGGCGGACCAGTGGCAGGCCCTGGGCCTGTGTACATGGAGGAAGAGCGCCCGGTGGAGGAGCCGGCGGGTCTCGGGGCCCAGGGCTCAGCCGACCACGACGTAGGGGTTCAGGACAGAGGGTTCACGGACACCGACGCCGCCACCACCGACACCACCGCTACAGACACCACCGCCACCGATACCGGCACCGCCACCGATACCGGCATCGCCGCCGGCGACGTGCCGGCGGAGTCCGCGCCCGCTGGGGCGCCGGCCGTACCAGCGCAGGGCGCTGCCCTGTTCGACCAGGACGTCGACCAGGCCCACACGCGCTGGCACGACCTGCAGGCCACGTTCGTGGACGACCCGCGCCAGGCGATGGAGCAGGCGGACCAGCTGGTCGACGAGGTCGTCAACGCGCTCACCAGTTCGCTCACCACGCGCACGAGCGAGCTGGGCGATCGGTGGAAGAACACCGACCAGGGCGACACCGAGCAGCTCAGGCTGGCTCTTCGCGACTACGGGGCCATGCTCGAACAACTGCTCGCGCTGTCCGGCCCCCAGAAATGAGGTGAGATGACATGCTCGCCATCGTGGCAGCGATCATCTTCGGGCTGGGTTTCCTGCTCGAACTGCTGGCCTTCGAGATCCCCGGTGGGATCAGCGGCGTGACATTCATGCTGCTCGGTCTGTGCCTGCTGGCCCTGCACCAGGCGGGAGTCGGCACGCGCAGCGACGGAGGCCTCCTCGGTGGCCGGCGCGGGACACGACGCTGACAGCGAACGGCGTGCGGGTCGGTACGCCCATCACCCGCCCTGCTTGAGCTCCTCGAGCAGGGACGGGTGGTGCGGCCGCCAGCCCAGCTCGCTGCGGGCCCTGGCGGCGGTGGCGACCTGGTCGAGCAGGAACGGCTGGACCATCACTCCCCAGTGCCGCTCAGCGTCCTTGGAAGGCGCAAGCCCCGGTCACCCGCTCGCGGGCAGTACGGCGCTGACGGTGACGCCGCAACCGAGGACCGCGTTGACCGACAGCCCGCCGCCCAACTCGGCGAACCGGGCACGCCTGACGCGCAGGCGATCGGCGAGCCGCTCCGACGGCAGGCCGAGGCCGTCGCCGCTGAGCGTCAGGCGCAGGCCGCCGGCGCCAATGGTGAGCGCGATGCCCACGCACCGCACCGATCCGTCCGGTTCCAAGCCGTCCAGCACGTCGAGGATCGTGGCATGGACGAGCTCCGCGATGTGGACGGGGAGAGGCTCACAGGGAAGCGCCCACACCTCCACGGCGATCCCGGTCGAGCGGGACCACCGTTCCAGATGGTCGGGCAGCTCCCACGCGGGCTCGACCCGTTCGTCAGGGCGGAGTGCGTCCAGTGCCATCAATCTTCCTCAACTCTCGGTGCGGTGACGCGGACTTACGAGGGACTGCTCAGCAGGCCGTACAGCCTGCCGATCTTGCCGGCGTCGGCGATGAGGGGCAGCGTGTCGAACGTCAGGCTCCAGTCGGTGACCTTGCCGTTCCTGTGGCCGAAGCGTTCGATGACGCCGTAGGTGATGTTCCGGCCCTGGCTGCGCACGGTGCCGTACCACTCCTGGTAGGTGGCGTCGCGGGTGTGGACCGCCTGTCCGGGTCGCAGGGCGGTGGGGTTGTCGCCGTTCCCGTCGTTCGCGAACGTGCTGAGCAGCCTTTCGACGTAGGCCCGCTTGGCGGCCGTCGTGTGCAGCTTGCGGCCGTCCAGGCCCGGACCGGTCAGCGGTGCCCGGCCGGAGGCCGCGACAAGGGCGCGGGCGTTCCTGCTGTTCCAGGCGGCGGCCCGGCCGAGCAGGCCATGGCGCAGCGTCGACTCCTTCGCCTCGGCGGCGGGCTCCGCCGCGGCGGTGGCGCCGTCGGCGATGCCGTCGAACAGGTTGTCCAGCTTCAGGTCCCCGGTGGCGATGGGGGCGAACCAGGTGTACCTGTCGTAGTAGCGGCGGCCCTCCACCACGTCACCGGACTGGTCGATGACCACGCGGTAGATGGCGGGGTACTCGACCGTCCTGCCGCGGATGACGGCCGTGTTGTGCGCGCCGTACATCACGGTGTCGCCACCGGCCGCGAGACGCTGCGGCGTGAAACCGAACTGCGGCACCAGCGCCAGCGTGTCGGAGATGGACTTCTTGATGTCCGTCTTGCCGTTGATGACGTCGCGGGCGGCCTCCCAGAGGGTCGCGTCGTCGGCGAAGATCTCGCCGTAGGCCTCGACCCGCTCGGTGCCGTCGCCGGTGGGCATGGAGCCGAACCGGGTCTGCCGATCGATGAAGGTCTTCGCCTGAGGGCTGATCGTGCCCTCGATCACCGGGCCGTCCGTCCGCTGTGCCGTGGCCGGTCCGGCGAGCGCGACGAGCGGTAGTGCTGCCAGCAGGGCGGCGGCCAGGAAGCGCTTGTTGTTCGGCATGTTCGTCCTATGCGCCGGTAGGGATCTTGTCGAGGAAGCCGTGGACGCTGTCGATGCGGCCGTCGGCGGTGATCACTGCCACGTCGAACCCCACCACCAGCGCCTCGGCGCCGTCCTGCGCCAGCTCCCAGGTGAAGCGGGCGATGTTGTGGTGGGCGTCCACCGGCCCCGCGAGGGTGAAGGTGAAGCCGGGGAACTGCTCCTGCACGGCGGCGATGGTGGCGTCGATCGCGGCGGTGCCCGTGGCGACCGCCATCGGGTCGGTGTAGACCCCGTCCGGGGACCACAGCTCGTCGATGGCCGCGCGGCGGGCGGCGGGGTCGGTCTCGTTCCAGGTGGCGATGTAGCGAGCGATGAGCTCGTCGATGTTCTTCATGAACAAGGAAGCTAGAGAAACCGCACATAATGGGCATCTGTCGCGATTAGGTAATTGTGTCGGCGAGGGGGCGCATGCTGTACGGGCGAGAGGCCGAGACATCCGTCATCGACGAGCTTCTCGACACTGTGCGGTCGGGTCGCAGCGGCGCTCTGGTGATCAAGGGCGAGCCGGGCATCGGTAAGACCGCACTGCTCGACTACGCCGCAGGACGTGCCGACGGCATCCAGGTCATCCGGCGCAGCGGCGTGCCATCCGAGAGCGCGCTGGCGTACGCGGGACTGCACCTGCTGCTGCGTCCGGCGCTGGACCGTACGGACAAGCTGCCGCCGCCGCAGCGGCGCGCGCTGGAGACGGCGCTCGGCCTGACGGACGGACAGGGCGCCGACGCCCTGCTCGTCGGCCTGGCCGTGCTGTCGCTGCTGGCCGAGGTGGCCGAGGACGGCCCCGTCCTGTGCCTCATCGACGACGCGCAATGGCTGGATCCCGGCTCCCGCGCCGCGCTGGCCTTCGCCGCCAGGCGGCTGGACGCCGAGGGCATCGCCCTGATCATGGCCACCCGTGAGGGCGAGGTGCACGGGCTGCCCGAGATCACGCTGGCCGGGCTGGCCTCGCCGTCCGCGGCGGCCCTGCTGAAGGGCGGCAGCCTGACCCCTGGCCAGCGCTACCGGGTGCTCGCCGAGGCTCAGGGCAATCCGCTGGCCCTCATCGAGCTGCCCGCCGCCCTGCACCGGGACAGCCACGGGTTCGGCGCGCTTCCCCTGAGCAGCCGGCTGCAGGCGGCCTTCCACAGTCAGGTGGACCACCTCCCTGAAGCGACCCAGACGCTGCTGCTGGTGGCCGCGGCGGGGGAAGGCCTGGACGAGGTGCTCACCGCCGCCAGGCTGCTCGGCGTGACGGCCGCGGACCTGCGCCCCGCCGAGACCGGGGGGCTCGTGACCACCGACGGGCAGCACGTACGCTTCCGCCATCCGCTGATCCGTGAGGCCGTCTACCAGCGGGCCCCGATCAGCTCGCGGCTGGCCGTGCACGCCGCGCTCGCCCAGACGCTGACCGGAGACCACCACGCGGACCGGCGGGCCTGGCACCTGGCCGCGGCGACCGTCGGCCCCGACGAGCACGTGGCGACGGAGCTCGAACGCACGGCCCAGCGGGCCGCCCGCCGGCACGGGTACGCGGCGGCGGCCACCGCGTACCAGCGCGCCGCCACGCTCACCCGCCGCGACGACGAGACCCGCGCCCGGCGCCTCACCATGGCGGCCGAGTCCGCCATCGAGGCCGGGGAGCTCGACTGGGGTCAGACGCTCGCGAGCGAGGCCGACGCGCTGACCACCGACCCGGCGCTGCGCGCGCGCACCACCCACGCGCAGGCCACCGCCCACTTCTCGCGGGGACGGTACGGCGAGGCGCACCGCCTGATGACCGAGGCCGCCCACCTGGATCCGTCCCTGCTGGTCCGGGCCTTCCAGACCGCCTGGTACGCGGGCGAGGCCCAGCTGTCCGAGGTGGCGGCCCGCCTGGCGTGGGCCCTGACGGAGACGCTGCTCGACGAGCCCGTCACCGCTCTGGCCCGCCTGGAGGCCGCCGCCTTCGCCCGGCTGTCCGGTGGCGACCCGACCGGCCTGGTCCCGCTGGAGCAGGCCGTGGCCGAGGCCGAGCACGCCCTGGCCGACCACCCGCCCGGACTGGCGGCCATGGTCTGCGGCGCGCCGCTCATCGCCGGGCAGGACGCCGCCACCCTGCGCATGTCCTCCCGCCTGATCGCCCGCTGCCATGCCGAGGGCAGCATCGGTGTCCTGCCGATGGTGCTGTACTTCCAGGCGCAGGCCGAGCTCTTCCACAGCGGCCGCCACCATGAGGCCGGCGCCGCCGCGACCACCGCCCTGCGCCTGGCCGAGAACACCGGCCAGCACCAGTGGGCCGCCCTGAACAGGGGCCTGCTGGCCTACCTGGCCGCCGTCGAAGGCGACGAGGAACGCCACCGCCGGCTCACCGCCGAGGTGGCGCGGGGCCCGGTGGCGCCCATGCAGGGCGCCATGTGGGCCGACTGGTCCCGAGCGGTGCTGGACCTGGGCCAGGGCCGGGCGGAGACAGCGCTCGTCCAGCTCGAAACCCTCGCCGAAGGGCCCGGCTGGTACCACGTCTCGGCCATACGGTGCGTGCCGGACCTGGTGGAGGCCGCCGTGCGCAGCGGCGAGCCCGACCGGGCCAGGCCGGCTCTGGCCCGCTACGTCCGTCTCGATCAGCGCCACCTCATCGAGCGCTGCCTGGCCCTGCTCGCAGGGGACGACGCCGAGGCGCACTACCTGGCGGCGCTGGAGGCCGGCGGACCGGCCTTCGAGCGCGCGCGTACCCGGCTGCTGTACGGGGAGTGGCTGCGCAGGGCCCGCCGCCGCGGCGTCGCGGTCGGCCACCTGCGCGAGGCCATGGAGAGCTTCGAACGGCTGGGCGCCGCTCCCTGGGCCGGCCGTGCCCGGGCCGAGCTCCAGGCCGCCGGCGCGCTGTCCGCCGCCGCGCCCGCACCGGGCAGACCGACGGGCCTGACACCGCAGGAACGGCAGATCGTCCAGCTGGCCGCACGAGGGCTGTCCAACAAGGACATCGCCGCCCAGCTCTTCCTCAGCCCCCGCACCGTCGGTTACCACCTCTACAAGGCCTACCCCAAGCTGGGCGTCGCCTCCCGCGGCGAGCTCGCCGCGCTCGCCGGCCTCGGCTGACGGGCAGGTCTCGCCCGCGGTCCGCGGGCGCGACCAGACACGTCAGGCCCCTGGTTCGAGCTCCTCATGGATGGCCCGCGCCGCCGCGCGGTGTTCGGCGGCGGCGGCCGGGTCCGTCTCGTCGAGCACGGCGGCGATCCCCTCGTGGGCCAGTGCCTCCTTGTGTCGGTTGCCCACCTTCGGGGCCAGCTCGAGTGCCTGACGGTGCAAGCGCAAGGCCTCCTCGGGCAGGCCCGCCAGCCGGCAGGTCTCGGCGTACCCGTTGAGGAAGTGAATCTTCCAGTGTTCCTCGAACAGCTCATCCAGGAGCGCGAACGCCTGCCGGTGGCTGGCCAGCGCCTCCTCGTAGCGGCCCATCTGGCGCAGGGCGACGCCCAGGCAGTTGAGACACCACGCCTCGTTGTGCTTGTGGCCGTCCTCGCGGGCGATCTCCAGGGCGCGGTGCAGGTGCTCCGCGGCCTCGTCGGGTCGCTCGTGGGTGATGGCCATGCCAAGGGTGATCCGGGCGGTCAGTACGGCAGGCCAGTCGGGGTCGGCGTGCGCGGTGTCCAGCACCTCGCGGGCCAGCCGCGCCGCCTCCTCGTGGCGTCCAAGCTGCAGCATCGCCCACGCCTCGTCGGCGGTCGCATGGGCCGCGCCCATCGGACAGCCCGCGTCCGCGTACAGCCTCCCGGCCAGCCTGAAGAGGCCGAGCGGCTCCTCGACATAGCCCTCGTCCCACCTCAGGTGGCCGCGACGCATGATCAGATCCGCTTCGGAGCGGGTGTCCCCTGCCTGGGACACCAGCGGCGCCGCCGCCTCGTACGCGGCGCCGGCCTCCGCCATCCTGCCCGCGTTGTAGCGGGCGAAGCCCAGGTCGCTGTGCGCCTCGGCCAGCTGCCACGGATCGCCCAGACGCTGTGCGGCCGCCAACGACCGCTCGAAGAGGACGTTGAGGTGCGTCGTGCCGCAGCGCCGCGCGAAGAACGCCCGCATGAAGCGCGGCAGCTCGCACACGTGCGCGTCGGCTCCGGTGGCGACCGCCACCTCGAAGGCCCCCATCAGGTTGGTGTACTCCGTGACGTACCAGTAGAGGGCCGCGTGCTTGTCGGTGAACCGCGGCAACTCGGCGGGGGGCCGGCCCGCGGAGGCCGCGCGGCTGCCGGACACGTACGGCATCGCGGCGTCGGCGGCGGCCGCCGCGTACACGTAGTAGTCGAGCACCCGGTTCAGCGCCTGCTCCTGCTCCGCCGGAGAGTCCTGCTCGGCGGCGGCTCGGCGCGCGTGCTGGTGCACCAGGTCGTGCAGCGTGTAGCGGCCGGCCGACGGCTGCTGGACGAGGTGGGCGTCGAGCAGGTCCTCCAGCATCGCCCGGGCGGTGCGCAGCGGCACGTCCGCCAGCGCCGCCGCCACGTACTCGTCGAAGGAGGAGCCCGACAGCAGGCCCAGCAGCCGGAACAGCCGGCGCTCGGCCCGGTCCAGCTGCCGTACGGACATGGCGAACGCGGTGTCGAACTCGCTCGCGCCCTCCGCCATGCGCTCGACGAGGATGCCCACGGTCCAGCCTGGCCGGTGCCGCAACCTGGCCCCGGCCAGCCGCAGGGCCAGCGGCAGATGGCCGCACCGGCGCAGCACCTCGGCCGCGGACTCCGGGTCGCGGGCCAGCCGGCCGTCGGGGCCGGCGGGATCGCCGCTGGCGCGGGCCAGCAGCTCCGCGCTCTCCTGCGGGGTCAGCACGTCCAGTGACACCGGAGGCACGTCCTCCAGGCCCACCAGCCGGTTGCGGCTGGTGATCAGGGCGACGGAGTCGCCCGCGCCGGGCAGCAGCGGGCGGACCTGGTCGGCGCCGGCGACATTGTCGAGGACCACGACGGCACGCCGGGCGGCCAGCTCCGACCGCCAGCAGGCGGCCAGCGGCTCGAGGCCACCCTCCTGCGGGATCTTCTCCGACGGGACGTCGAGCGCGGCGAGCAGTGCCCGCAGCGCGGGATCGGGGTCGAGCGGTTCCCGCCCGTCGGTGAACCCGTGCAGGTCCAGATAGAGCTGGGCGTCCGGGTATTCGTCGGCGAGCCGGTGCGCGGCGTGCACCGCCAGACACGTCTTGCCGACGCCCGCCATGCCGTCGACGGCGACCACACGGCTGCTGCGCACCGCGGCGAGGACGGCGGCGAGCTGGGTCTCACGCCCGGTGAAGTCGGGCGCGTCGCGCGGCAGGTCGTTGCGGGGCGGGCGTGGGGCGCCGGCGGGCGGCGACGGAGGCTGGACCTGGCGGCTCGCCTTCGGGGGCGCCGGCAGGGGGTTCGTCGCCCTGTCCCACAGAGGGCGCAGCGGCCGGGGGTCGCGCTTGACCAGGCGGCAGAGTTCGATCACCACGGGCCAGGGTGGCACCGACTGACCGCTGAGGTAACGCGACAGCGACGACGAGCTGAGGCCCGTGTCCCGCGCGAGAGCCCGCACGCCGCGCCCGGACAGCTCCTGCAGCAGGCGCAGCCGGGTGGCCAGTTCGTCCTGGGGATCAGCCTTCGTCCTCTGCTGCACAACCACCGCATCCTGCCTCTCTGTCCCGTCCCGGAAGAAACTTATCGGGACGGATCGCCGCAGGCCAGAGCCCTTTCCCCTGTCCCACGGTGTCCCACCGTCGTCGTCGTGGCGAGCCCGTTCGGCTGTTATGGAGTCACGCCCCCAAGGGACGGGGCGCTGATCCGAAGAGGAGAACCACCATGCAGTCTCGCATGCAGAACCCGGCCTTCATCCTGCCCGACGCGATGCAGCCCATCCAGCAGCTCTTCAAGGCCGTGAACGCCGGCGGGGTGGACAGTCAGACGCTGGAGCTGGTGCATCTGCGGGTCAGCCAGATCAACGGCTGCAGCTCCTGTGTCGACGCGGGCACCAAGACCGCTCGTAAGGCCGGAGTGAGCGAGGAGCGGCTGGCCACGGTCGTCGCCTGGCGGGAGACCCCCTACTTCACCGAGGAAGAGCGGGCGGCGCTCGAGCTGGCCGAGGCCGCGACACGGCTGGCCGACCGTGCCGACGCGGTGAGCGACGAGGTCTGGGACAGGGCCGCCACCTACTACGACGAGAAGCAGCTGGCCGCGATCGTTCTGATGATCGGCGTCACCAACCTGTTCAACCGGCTCAACGCCACCACCCGGCAGATCGCCGGCGCATGGGGATGAGCGGTGCACGGCCCCGGGCAGCGCGCTCGAACTCGTGGCCCGGGACCACTCGCCTGATCCCCGCGCACCTTCTCGGCTGAGCCGGAGAAGCCGGCAAGTCTCGCACAATGGTCGTCCCCACCAGGATTCGCACACAAGGAGATCTCCACCATGAACGCAGCGCAGAACACCGCCAAGAGCACCACCGCAGCCGACAAGAAGTTCGACGGGTTCACCGACGAAGAGCGGGCCGCGATGAAGGAGCACGCCAAGGAGCTGAAGAAGGCCGCGCGCCTCGGCGCGGCCAAGGCCGACGGCGAGCGCGACGTCCTCGAGAAGATCGCCGAGATGAAGGAGTCGGATCGCGTCCTGGCCGAGCGCTTCCACGCCATCGTCACAGCCAGCGCGCCGGCCCTCACGCCGAAGCTCTGGTACGGGATGCCCGCCTACGCCAAGGACGGCAAGGTCGTCTGCTTCTTCCAGAGCGCGGAGAAGTTCAAGGCGAGGTACGCGACCATCGGCTTCAACGACATCGCGACCCTCGACGAGGGCACCATGTGGCCGACCGCCTTCGCGGTCACGGCCCTGACCGCCGACGACGAGGCGAGGCTCGCCGAGCTCGTGAAGCGAGCGGTCAGCTGATCACTGAGCGGGCCGCTGAACCCCCGGCCCCGGTAGGGGACGATCCCGGGCTGGGTGATGACCGCCGGAGGAGCGCGCAGTCGGTGTCCCGGCGCGTTCTTTGGCGGTCATGTTCACCGCCTGGCCGAACTCGGCCGCGACCTGCCGCTCATCCGCCGTCATCCGGAGCCCTTGTCCTCGCGCAGGGCCGAAGGCTTGTGGACGGCCTTCTTGCCGCTCTTCTCGCTGCGCACCACGTACTGGGGTTCGTCGGGAGAGGCCGCCACGGTCCTGTCGGCCTCCTCCCGCCGACTGGTGATCTTCTTCTCCACCTTGCCGTGGGCGGTGGATCCGTGGCTTCGCCAGGTGACCTCGTCGCCTACCGAGGGGTCTTCCTCGCGCTTCTTCGTCATGAGCGTGGGGCTACCCCGACCCAGGCTCACACGCGCAAGCACAGCCATGGATTCGCCCATCGACGGGTCAAGGCGCGACGGCGGCCGACGGGGATCGCCTCGGCCTGCACGAACAGCAGGAGTCTCCGTCAGCGCGGGTCGCGGCGCAGGGGATGGTCGGGCGGGACCTGCACCAGGACGATGCGATGGCCGTCGGGATCGGCGATCCACAGCTCGGTGAGACCCCACGGTTCCAGCCGGGCCTCGCGCAGCATGGTGACACCCGCCCCGCGAAGGCGTTCCTCCTCGCGCGCCACGTCGCGCACCTGCAGCCAGAGGGACATCGCCGACCCGGCCTCGCCGTCGGCGTGCCCGGAGAGCTCCAGGAATCCCTGACCCAGGAAGAAGACCGTTCCTGGATGGTCGGCAGGGCCGAACTCGCGATAGACCGCCAAGCCGAGCGTCTCGGCGTAGAAGTGCCGGCTGCGCGCGAGGTCGCGGGGACGCAGCAGCACGCGGCTGCTCAATACCTCCATGCGGCACCTGTTCCCCCGCACGGCGGTGAGGGCACACGATTCCGCCGACCGGGCCATGGCGGCGGCCGGCCCTGAAGCCTGCTCACGCCTGCCCCGGTCCATCCAGGGTGTAATGCTTCATCCGGAAAGCCAGCTGGTGGAGGGTGTGGCCCGCGGCCTTCTTGAAGAGGTACTCGGCGCGTTCGTACGAAAGCCGCCCCCGTCCCGTGTCCGGGCACAGGTCGGCGGGCTTGGGCATGCGGGCGGGGGCGGGGCGCCGGTCGGCCAGGAACAGGGGGCCACGAGTCCGGCCCGCCACCAGCTCGGACAGCAGGGCCGCCGTGCCGTCTCCCCAGGAGATCCAGACCGGCCCGGTCCTGGTGGTGACCCTGCCGCGGCGGGCGACCAGGTCGAGGTCCTCGACATTGAGCGACAGGGCGGCCCTCGCGGACGCTCCCGACTCGTGCAGCAGCCGCCACAGCGCCCGCTCGCGCAGGGACGGATGCCGCCACAGGGCCTCCAGAGCCGGCCCGTGGACGGCTGGGCGTCGTTCGCGGCTCTCCGGCTTCCTGCCCAGCTCGGCCGACAGATCCGCGATCGCGGCCCATGACGAGAACGAGCGTACGGCTGCACGATGCCGGTTCCAGGTTCTGGGGGCCGCCGTCCCCCAGGCGACGGCGAAGACCCCGGCCACCTGCCTGGCGGTCACGTCGGCCAGCGGAGTGCCGGGTCCGAGGTCCAGGCGCAGGCGGCGCAGGGTCTGGCCGTAGGAGCGGATCGTCTGGGCGTCCAGGTCGCCACGGGCCAGGAAGCCCTCCGCGGCCTCACCCAGCGTGAGGCCCGTCTGCTGGGAAGGCGCCTGGGCGGCGCCGGTGGCGGCGCGTCCGAGGAGGAACGCGCGTTCCGCGGCGTTGCGGGTGAGCGCGGCGGCGCGGGTGAAGTCCTTGCCGGCCTCGTCATGCCGGCCGAGCCTGGCCAGCAGGTCGCCGCGCACCACCGACAGCAGGTGGTAGTCCTTGAGAGCCGGGTCGGCGGCCACCGTCTCGACGAGGTCCAGACCTGCCTGGGGGCCGTGGGCCATGCCGAGGGCCACGGCCCTGTTGAGCTGGATCACCGGGGACGGCCTCAGCCGTACCAGCGCCTCGTAGAGCGTCGCGATCTGCGCCCAGTTCGTGTCCTGCGCGGTTCCCGCCTGCGCGTGGGAGACGGCGATCGCCGCCTGCAGCACGTAGGGACCGAGCGGGCCACCTGCCTCCTTCGCCCGCAACATCGCCGCGAAGCCGCGGGTGATCAGGAGCCGGTCCCAGAGCCCGCGGTCCTGCTCGTGCAGCTGGATGGGCTCACCGGAAGGGCCGGTGCGCGCGGCCGCGCGTGACGCCTGGATCTCCATCAAGGCGACCAGGCCGTGCACCTCGGCTTCGCCGGGTGCCAGCTCGGCCAGCAGCCTGCCCAGGCGGAGCGCCTCCAGGGCGAGCGACGGGCGCATCAGATCGTCGCCGGAGGTCGCCGAGTAGCCCTCGTTGAAGATCAGGTAGATGACGTCGAGCACGGACGTCAGCCGGCCGGCCAGCTCCGGCCCCGGCGGCAGCTCGAACGGGACCTGCTCCTCGGCGAGGGTGCGCTTGGCCTTGGCGACACGCTGGGAGACGGTCAGCTCCGGCACCAGAAACGCCCGCGCGATCTCCGGGATGCCCAGGCCGCCGAGCAGCCGGAGTGTCAGCGCGACCCGCTCCTCGGCGGGCAGCACGGGATGGCAGGAGACGAACATCAGGCGCAGCACGTCGTCGTCGGGTTCGGGATCCTGGCGCTCCAGCGTGCGGGCGATCTCTTCGTGCCTGCGCCCCATCCGCTCGTCGCGGCGGATGTGGTCGATCGCGCGACGCTTGGCCGCCGTCATGAGCCATGCGCCGGGGTTGTCAGGGACGCCCTGCTCGGGCCACTGCTCCAGCGCGCCCACCAGCGCGTCCTGGGCGAGCTCCTCGGCCAGGCCGACGTCGCGGACCATCCTGGTCAGGCCCGCGATGATCCGCGCGGCCTCGAGCTTCCAGACCGCGTTGACCGCTCCGTGGGCGTCCCGTGCGGCACTCATCAGTAGATCTGCTGGATCCTGCCCTCACCATCGCCGATGATCTCGAAGAATCGGCGGGACAACTCCAGCGCCTCCTCCTTGGACCCCACCTCGATCAGCGCAAACCCGCCCGCCATCTCCTTGGCCTCGGCGAAGGGTCCGTCCGTCACCGTGAGCTCGCCGCCGACGGACTTGAGCAGACTGCCGCCCAGCTCCATCCCGCCGGTGGCCAGCAGCACCCCGGCCTGGGTCAGCTCCTGGATGAACTTGCCCATCTCGATCTGGAGCGTCTCGTCCGCCCTCTGCTCGCTCACGTTCGTCAAGAGAAATCGCATGCCGCACTCCTTTTTCGCCAACCCTAGCCCCTGCGTTCCCTGTCACATCGCTCGGACGACGCGTAGGCACAACCACGAAGGGAACAGGGAACATGACCACCACCACCATCGCCCGCGGCAACGCCTCCACCCGCACACTCCTCACCGCCGCGGCGGCCGCCATGCCCGTCTGGACCGTGGTCGCCCTGACGCAGGCGTTCACCCGCGAGGGCTTCGACCTGGTCCGCCACCCCTTCAGCCAGCTCGCCACAGGCTCGCTCGGGTGGATCCAGATCACCAACTTCCTGATCGTCGGCTCGTTGCTCATCGCCGGCTCCTTCGGCTTCCGCAGAGCCCTGTACGGCAAGCCCGGCGGCACCTGGGTGCCGCGCCTGACCCGGGTCGCCGGCATCGGGATGATCGGAGCGGGCGTCTTCGTCATGGATCCCGGAGACGGCTTCCCCGTGGGCACGCCGGCCGGGCCGCCGGCGACGATGAGCTGGCACGCCGTCATGCACATGGTCGCAGGGTCGATCACGTTCATCGCCTTCGCCGCGGCCTGCTTCGTCCTCGGCCGGTACTTCACCCGCACCGGCGCCCGCGGCATGGCCGTCCTCTCCCGCCTGGCCGGTGTGGCCCTGATCCTGGGTGACGGCTGGGCGATCACCGGCGGGCACGCCGCCTCGGTGACGCTCGCCACCGGAGTCATGATCGCGATGGGCTGGATCTCCCTGGTCGCCGCCCGCTTCCGCACGTCCGCCTGACCACCCACCACTTCACCCCCCAGGAGAAACCATGAGAAAGATCGTTGCCGGGTTGTTCGTCTCGCTGGACGGCGTCGTCGAGTCGCCCGAGACCTGGCACTTCCCCTACATGAACGACGAGATGGGCGCGGCGGTCATGGCGATCCAGGCCGAGGCGGACACGCTCCTGCTGGGCCGGGCCACCTACGAGTCCTTCGCCGCGGTCTGGCCCCACCAGACCGGCGAGATGGCCGACCAACTGAACGACATCCGCAAGCTGGTCGTCTCCACCACCCTCCAGACGGCCGAGTGGAACAACTCCACCCTGATCGGCGCGGACGTGATCGGCGAGCTGGAGAAGATCAGAAAGCTGCCCGGCAGGAACATCAGCGTCACCGGCAGCATCACGCTGACCAGGGCGCTGCTGCGGGCAGGCCTCATCGACGACCTCCACCTGATGGTCCACCCGATCGTGCTCGGCACCGGAACCCGGCTGTTCGACGAGAGCACCGGCCGCCTGCCGCTCAAGCTGGTCGGTTCGACCACCTTCAGGACCGGCGTCCTGAACCTGCACTACCAGCCCGCTCAGGGAGCCTGAGATGACCAAGCCCACCACTGTCACCGAGTACGCCGCCGCCCTCGACCAGCCCCTGCGCGAGATCGCCGAAAAACTGCAGGCCATCGTCGACGCCGCGCTTCCTCAGCCGGGTGCGGTCTGGCACGGGCACCCGGTCTGGAGCCTTGGCCCGGCCCCTGGCAGGACCCCGGTGGCCTACTTCAAGGCCTACCCCTCCTACGTGACGTTCGGTCTGTGGCGGGGCCAGGAGATCACCGATCCCTCCGGCCGCCTGGAGCCGGCCGCCCGGCAGATGGCCGCCGTCAAGCTCCGCACTCCGGCCGACATCGACCCTGACCTGTTCGCCACGTGGCTGCGCCTGGCCCATGACCTGGAAAGCTGACCGAGGCCACGAGCCCCGTCCCGGAGCGTCCGGGGCGGGGCTCCGCCTTTGCCGCCAGGCCACACCGCCCCGCTGCGGCTCGGCGGGCGGCGTCCGCCAGCGGGAACTCCGGCGCGGGGGTCACACCCAGCCCCGCTCGCGCGCCATCAACGCCGCCTGTGCCCGGTTGCCGGCGTCGAGCATGCGCAGCAGGTCGGCTATGTGCCGCCGGTAGGTGCGCAGCGACATACCGGCCCGCTGGGCGCCCACCTCGTCCTTGCTCACGGTGCACATGAAGGTGAGCACACGCTGCTGCGCCTCGGAGAGCAGGGGGAGCTGCCCGGCGCCGGGGGCCGTCAGCTCGGCGAAGTCCGCCGCCGCCGCCCACATCCTCTCGAAGAGGCTGATGACGCTGCCCACCAGAGTGCTCTCCTCGATGCGAAGGGCGCCTCTGGCGGTGTCGTGGAGGTCGATCGGGAGCAGTGCCGTGTGGCGGTCGTAGACCAGCACCAGTTCCGACAGCTCGTCAGCCACCCTGATCTGCGCACCGTCGGCGTGCAGATCCCGCAGGTGGCTCAGGCTCGCCGGATCCTCCAGGGCGGAGGCGCGCACGAGATTGCGGATGCGTACGCCGCGCCGCAGACAGCGGACGTCGATGGGCCGCCCGTGCGCCATGCCCTCCGGAGACAGCGCGTCATAGGGTTCGGCCACCAGTACCTCTTCCTGGACGCCGAAGGCCAGCTCGTCGATGTGGGCGCGTACCTCACGGAGGTCTTCCAGGCGGCGGAGCGTCGCGCCTGCGCCGCCGGCCGTCCCGGACGGCTGCGGCACCGGGACCTGCCGGTCGCGCTGCAGCGAGCGCAGTATGGGCCATGGGTTGGTGAGCTGACGCATCGTCCGGTGCATCGCCTCCAACTGCTCCTCCACCAGACGCGGCACGGCCACACAGGGCTCCGTCGCCCACGTGCTCTCGTCGTCCCCGTGCAGGAGCCGCAGGTCTCGCAGGCGTGAGATCACCCGCGTCGCTCTCTCCTCGCCGAAGGAGAACACCCCGTGGATCTCGTGCGCAGGCGTGCGTGGATGGCGCAGGAAGTAGCGGTAGACGTCCTCCTCGTCGCCGGTCAGGCCGAGTACGGACATGGCGTGGCCCCGCATGTCCGCTCCCCGCGTGCTCCGTCCCGCGTGCCTGGTGACCACGGAGCACAAACTAGCCGGGAAGCAAACAGACAGAGTCTCACCGCTCTCAGCGGAGGGCCGCAGCCCATTTTCTCGCCGCGTCACCGGGTCCATGGCCCATTCGCCGTGTGCGGTGAAGGACCGTTCGCTGGAGAGCGCAAGGAAATCTGATGGGGGAAACACATGATGCCGGGCAGGCCTCCCCTTGCATGATGCTGCCTTTCCCTCCGCAGCATCCTGCCACTCGTCGATATACAAATCATTCGTCGCGCACGCCATCCTTGAAATGAAACAACTAGTGCAATAGCACGCTCTGAGAGGACGCGGACATGAAGAAGATGATCGGCTGGATCGTGGTCGGAATTGCTGTGTGTGGCGCGTCGCTGACGGGTGCGAGCAGCGCACTCGCCGCGGCGGACTTCTCCGATGTCATCGTGTGCGTTCGAACGACGGCGGAGTTCTCGGACGGCAGGCTGGGGACCTCCTGCAGAAACGCCTGAGGTTCGTAATCAGGCGATCGGATCGGGGTGGGGACGCGATTCGCCTCACCCCCATTCCACGGCTTTTCCAACCCTCGCAGGAGGCGTTGACGCGTCACCCCTGTGGCCGAAAGAGGCGTAAGCGCCGAGAACATGCCATGTGCGTGTCGCCAGGGAGCGCCGTCCCGCCGGAGACGGCGCTCCCGAACGGCCGTCTCCCTGGGGACGGCGCTCCTGAACGGCCGGATCAGGCCGAGACGGCCTGGTGAGCCGCGAGCTGCTCGAGATCGGCGCCGCGTCGGTACGCCCGGGTGACGATGGCCACGCGTCGTCCGAGTTCGCTCGCCGTCCGCAGGTCCGTGGCAGGCGGCGCGATGTCCGGGCCGACGTCGCTGTCGGACTGGGCCATCGCACCCAGCCAACTGCCCAGCCGGTTGAGATCCTCCACCGAGCCGCCGCTGCTCGACCATCCACCGGGCAGGGCCAGCCCGACCCAGATCATGCCGTGCTGGGCGGCGAGCATCGCCAGGTCGACCAGGGTGTTGAGCTTGTCGCCGCTCATGCAGCCGCTGTTGGTGAACCCCGCCGCGACCTTGTCCTTCCACCGCAGGTTGTCCTTCAGGACGGCGCTGGTCCCCTCCGCGAAGATCTTGAAACCCGCCGACGGGCTGCCCATGTAGGTCGGGGCGCCGAACACGATCGCGTCCGCGGCGTCAAGGCTCGACCACAGCGCGTCGTCGAGCTCGTCGACCGCCAGCAGTTCCACCGTCGTCCCTTCCACCGCCCTGGCGCCGTCGGCCACGGCCTCGGCCTGGCGGGCGGTGTGCCCGTAGGCGCTGTGAAAGGCCACCGCGACCCGCACCTGAGTCTCGTCGAACATGCCATCCTCCTGATAGTCACGCATTGCCGGCCGCGCCTACTCGAACAGCCCGGACGATCCGACGACCTCGAGCGGCTCGGGGGCTCTCTTCCCTGACTCGGGAACGCACGACGAACAGACTCACTTGAGATCTTCTCCTTTTTCGTCATCGACGGCTCTGACGTTCGGCCGGCGCCAAGGCGGCCGGGAACGCTCAGTCGTCGGCTGGGGTCGCTGCGCCTCTCGCCCCGCCTCAGCTGGGGCCGAAGGGCTGTACGGCGTCCGCCACTACCAGCGACGCCCGTCATCCGGTGCCTGGCGAACCCAGGCCCTGTGAGTGAACCTTGACCGGTTACACTCGTGGCCCTGCAGGCCAAAGGCACGGCACATGCCTTGGCCTGCAGGCGACCACACGCTCGATCATCGAGCCCTACCTCACTCCATCGCCTATGACGAAATGCGACGAGGAAAGGTGACCGATGGACGAGCACGATTTTCTGGCGGAACAGTTCGAGGCCCATCGCGGCCACTTGCAGGCGGTTGCCTACCGGATGCTCGGCTCACTGAGCGACGCCGAGGACGCTGTCCAGGAATCCTGGCTACGGCTCAACCGCTCCGACGTCAGCGGCGTCGAGAACCTGGCGGGATGGCTGACGGCCGTCGTCGCGCACGTGTGTCTCGACCTGCTTCGATCCCGGAAGGCGCGACGCGACGAGCCCGTGGGGTGGAATGTTCCCGAACCGAGCACGAGCGGACGCCAGACGGATCCCGAACGCGAAGCGGTGCTGGCCGACTCGGTCGGCCGCGCGCTGCTGGTGGTGCTGGAAAGGCTGTCGCCCGCGGAGCGGATCGCCTTCGTGCTGCACGACATGTTCGCCGTACCCTTCGACGAGCTCGCGCCCATCGTGGGACGGTCATCGGTCACGACCAAGAAGCTCGCCAGTCGCGCCCGCCAAAGGGTGAAAGGCGTCGCCACAGTGGCCGGCGCCGATCTCGCCTGGCACCGCCGGGTCGTCGAGGCCTTCCTGGCCGCCTCACGTGGCCGGGACATCAACGGACTTCTCGCGGTCCTCGACCCGGGCGTCGTGCGCAGGGCCAACGCCGCCGCGCTGCCACCGGGCGTACCGACAGAGATCCGCGGTGTGGAAGCCGTGGTGGAGGAGACGCTTCTCCTCGCGCAGCGTGCCCGGTTCGCGGAGCCGGCCCTCGTGAACGGAGCCATGGGAATCGTCGTGGCTCCGCACGGACGACTCGTCCTCGCCCTCACCCTCACGTTCAGGGACGGGAAGATCGCCGAGTACGAAGTGATCGCCGACCCGGCGCGCCTCCAGGAGCTCGACCTGGCCGTCCTCGACTCATGACGGCGGCCTCGACCGGCCCACGCGCGGTGTCCGCGTCGATCTGACGTGTGACCCGCGCAAACGGGCATGCGCCCGCGCCTTTCGCCTGTTCAGGCGGGCGGAGGCACGTGCTCAGCAGGGCGCGGCTCCCGACGTGACGCGATCCCGAGCGGCTTCCGCACCGGCGCCGCCGGGACGCCGAAGCCGCCGGGGCACAGGGACGGGCGGACGGGCATAGAGTCGGGGGCCGTGGAGGGGTTCGAGGCCCATCGCGGCCATCTGTGGGGTGTCGCGTACCGGATCCTCGGTACGACCGTCGACGCCGACGACGCCGTCCAGGAAACGTGGCTGCGATAGCGGCAGGTCGACGTGCGGGAGGTCGCCGACGAGCGCGCCTACCTGACCATGGTGGTGAGCAGGATCTGCTACGACTCCCTGACCTCGGCCCGTTCCCGAAGGGAGACGTACGTCGGCGAATGGCTTCCCGAACCGGTGGTCAAGGAGCTCGGGCCTGACGAGCGGGTGGCCATGGACGATTCGGTCAGCCTGGCGCTCCTCGCCGTCATGGAGCGGCTCTCTCCCGCCGAACGCACCTCGCTCGTCCTCCACGACGTCTTCGCGGTGCCGTACGAGGAGATCTCGCGGATTCTCGGCAGGAGCGTCGATGCTGTCAGGCAACTGGCGTCCCGGGCGCGCGGGCGGGTGCAGGACTACGCGCCGCGACGGACGTCCGACCGTTCGGCGCATCTGAAGGTGGTCGAGGCGTTCGCCGCGGCCGCCACCACCGGCGACCTGCCCGCCCTGGTGGCCGTCCTCGACCCCGAGGTCGTCTGGCGGGCGGACGGCGGTGGCGTCGTCACCGTGGCGCTCGTGCCCGTCGTCGGCGCCATGAAGGTCGCCAGGCTGCTCCTGGGGATGATCGAGCGCTGGTACGTCGGCATGTCCGCCGAATTCCTCGAGGTCAACGGCGCTCCTGGCGTGGTGGTCCGCGGCGCGGACGGCGGGGTGGACAGCGTGATGGCCTTCACCGTGGCCGACGGGCGCGTCACCGAGATCGACGTCGTCAGGAACCCGCACAAGCTCCGCCACGTGTGACGCGGATCACTCTCACGTTTCGCCTCGCCACGTCGTCTCCCCTGCAGGCACCCATGAGGAGACGGACATGGACATCGTGGTCATCGGAGCGGGATACGCGGGGACGACGGCGGCGCTGCGGCTGGACCGGAGTCATCGCGTCACCCTGATCAGCGCTGACGGGCACTTCAGCCAGCGCATCAGGCTGCACGAACTCGCCGCCGGCAGGCCGAGCATCACCGTGCCGCTGGCGGAGCTGACGCGCGGGACAGGCATCGACACGGTCACCGCCACGGTGAGCGGCCTCGACCTGGAGGCGAAGCTCGTCCGCACGGCCGACGGGCGCGCGTTCGGCTACGACACGCTGGTCTACGCCCTCGGCAGCCGCACCGACGTGAGCCTGCCCGGCGTGGCCGAGCACGCCTTCACCCCCGAGAAGGCAGGCGAGCTACGAGCCCGCCTGTACGGCGGGAGCGGCGACCTGACCGTCGTCGGCGGCGGGCTGACCGGCATCGAACTGGCCGCCGAACTGGCTGAGACCTACCCCTCCTGGCGGGTCGGCCTCGTGACCGGCAAGGAGCCGGGGCCAGGGCTCTCGGCCAAGGGCAGAGCCCACGTCACCAGAGTGCTGGCCGGGCTCGGCGTCACCACGCACCTCGACACCCGGGTCGCCGCCGTCGAACCGGGACGGCTGCTCACGAACCGGGGAGACATCCGGGCCGACGTCGTGGTCTGGGCAGGATCGTTCACCGTGCCGCCGCTGGCCGCCGAGTCGGGTCTCGCGGTCGACGAACACGGCCGAGCCGTCGTCGACGACACGCTGAGATCGGTGTCGCACCCCGACGTCTACGTGATCGGCGACGCCGCGGCCGTCGAGATCCCCGGCGCGGGAGCCTCCCGCATGTCGTGCGCCGTCGGCATGCCGATCGCGGCCCACGCCGCCGACGTCATCAACGCCAGAGCCGCAGGCCGTACGGCCAGGGCGTTCCGGTTCAGGTACCTCATCCAGTGCGTCAGCCTCGGCCGCCGCGACGGCGTGATCCAGACGGTCCGCCACGACGACTCCCCGCTCGACCTGGTCCTCACCGGGCGGGCCGCCGCTTGGGTGAAGGAGCAGGTCTGCCGCTTCACCCTCGGCTCGCTCCGGCTGGAACGGCGCCGCCCCGGCACCTACCTGTGGCCGAAGGGCTCCGCCCGATCGAGCGTGGCCCAGGTCCCGTCACGCGCCGCCCGATGACCTTCACGTTCACGAACCGGGCCCGCCACGGCCGGCACTTCATGGCCCACCCCATGCTGTGCCCCACTACGGCGGTCCTGGTCGAGTGACCGGACCAGGGCCGCTCTGCCTGCGCGGGCGCGCGGACACGATGGCCAGCGCCCACGAGAGCGCCGTCGCCGCCACCAGCCCCGCCAGGACCCACGGCATCATCGGCAGCTTCTGGGTGTGGTGGTAGTAGTCCCAGCCGGTCATCACCGCGGAGGTGCGGCCCGCCGGGTCATAGCGGACCTCCTTGGTCGTGCCGGGCGCGGTCAAGGCGTCGTCGACGAGCTCGATCTCGCCTCCCGGGCAGGCCAGCTTGTAGTCATAGGTCGTGGCGCCCGTGGCGTCCGATTCGTCCCCGATGGCCCTCGCGCTCACGACTGGGCAGACGGCGGTCGTGCCGTACCTGGTCAGGTCGCCGAAGGCGAGCTCGTCCTTGAGCATCCCGCAGGAGAGGAGCAGCAACGGCATGCCCAGCGCCAGCAGCGCGACCCCGGCCTTCGCCCTCGCCTCCCGGTTCGCCGCGTGCAGGACAGGGCCCGCGATCAGGAAGACGCCGCCGAGTACGCACATGGTCACCCCGAGCCCCCACATGCCGGTGTGGTGGCCGAGCCACATCCCTCCCGCGGGAAGCGCGAACCCCGCGAGGGTCAGCGCCACACCTCGCAGCACACGGAGGGCCGGGTGCCCGCGCTCGTTCATGGACGT
The DNA here is from genome assembly GCF_039533245.1 of Nonomuraea recticatena. Taxonomy (NCBI): domain Bacteria; kingdom Bacillati; phylum Actinomycetota; class Actinomycetes; order Streptosporangiales; family Streptosporangiaceae; genus Nonomuraea; species Nonomuraea recticatena. Next base: position 266,382 of record NZ_BAAATE010000009.1, read on the forward strand.
CCGCCTCCAAGATCCGGTAGCCGGAGACAGCATCCCGCACCGGGATCGGCGCTCGCGCGCGGCCCCCGCGATCGCGGAAGACGGCCGCGAGGCGTCGAAGGGTAGGGGAGTGGGGGCGCGGCGCCACGGCTCTGTCGCGTTGGCGCCGAGACCCGGCGCGCACGGGGCGAGATCGCTGGACGGGAACTGTCCCGGACGACCACCGCGACCGCCCGGCGGCGCGGCGGATCCGTGCATACTGCGGCCGCCCCGGAGATTTGGCGCAATCAAACAGGCAGGAATTGGATCTCCCGGTGGACCCTCTTCAGCACGTAGGGTCATGCCGCTCAGAACCATCCACCGCTGGGAGCGAGTAACCGATGTCCTACCCTCCGCCGCGATACCTGAAGGATCACGGGATCGCCGACGCAACCTTCCGGCCGGCCGACGCGCCGCCGGACCTCACGATCGGAGTCAAGTCCCGGGTCGGCTATCTGGCGACCGGGGCGAGCACCGATGGCCAGTTCGGTCTCTACCGCTGGGACATGGCCGCGATCCCCAACGGCCCCGGCGCCCACTTTCACCGGACCATCTCCGAGTCGTTCTTCGTCCTGGAGGGCACCGTCTCGCTGTACAACGGCGAGCGATGGCTGGACGCGACCCCGGGCGACTTCCTGTACGTGCCGCCAGGCGGGGTCCACGCCTTCAGCAACAACTCCGATGCACCTGCTTCCATGCTGGTGCTGTTCACGCCGGGCGCGCCCAGGGAGGCGTACTTCCAGGAGCTCGCCGACATCGTCGCCTCAGGCCGCCGGCTCACCGACGAGGAATGGACCGAGCTGTACGCCAAGCACGACCAGTACGCCGCACCGTGAACATCGGCCCCCTGCATCCCATCGGTCGTCAACTCACCTGAAGTCAGAGCCGGCAACGGTACCAATCGCTTGGCTTGTCGGCTGCAGGCGGAGGGTTACAGATTTATCCCTTCCGCGCAATAGCATGGAGTGCCATCGTGGTCGCACCGAGTAACTCCGTGGAGAGGGAACACTCGATGGGCTTCGACGATTACAGGGCCTCAGAAAGGCGCACCCAGGGTCAGGTGGACCGGATGAGCCGCAACCTCGCCGATATGAATCGGGCAAGCAACAAGCGGGACTGGGATGCTCGGCATCGCAACGCAGGAAGCGACGATGGCCTCACCGCGCTGGATGTCGTCGGCTTGGTGATCATCGGCCTGATCCTCCTGGCTTTGCTGGCAAACAGCCGATGAGGGGTCGGAGCCGCCGCTGGCTCTGGTGAACAGGTGATGTAGCCACGAGATCTGGCACCCACGGCCCTGGTCTGCTCGGCTTGTCCCGGGTCGATCGCAGTCGGGATCACCAGGCCTCAGCGCCAGCCACCGACGAGCCTTGAGCTGGTGCGACGAACATCCCCATGACCCGGAGCGCCCTCGCCGGAGACTTGTCCTCGGCGCACAACGTCAATGGCCATCGGATGACAAGTGGATCTGGCCATCGGTGGCGAGACGCTTTCGCGACCTGCGGCCCGCCACGCTGGTGATCGGCTAGCCAAGCAGCCGGCTCGCCGAGCCTTCCGAGTTCCTCGTCTATACGCACGTCCAGCAATAGATCATCTGCTCTTCTGCTTGCGCCCGTTGAGCGAGCTCTCGCAGCTCTCCCATCAGTGTCGTCAGGTAGCCCTCGTCAGGGCGGCCGAAGAACTCCTCGATCTGCCCCCACCGTTCGGCAAGATCGGCCAACCGGGCGTCAGGCACGCCGGCCAGCGAGTCCCGTACGTCGGCAGGGAGCTCCTCGATACCGGGCCCCTCCTTGTACGGCGAGTCCTCCGGCAGCGCCTCCCACTCCTCAAGAGACTGCGGGCCGCCCTCGGGCGGTGGGTAGAGGGTGATCGTCCGGACGAGATCCAAGTCGTAGGGCACGTCCCTGATGAGGGCGACAAGCTGGCCAAGGATGACCACCGGATCAATCCCCTTGGCGTCCACAGCGTCGAAAGAGGGACTCCCGGACTCGGCACGGCCCCTGTCCGGCTCGGCCATGGCAGCCTGCCTGTCAGCCGCCCTGTAGTAGTCGTACAAGACCCCCAACTGATCCTCCGGTCAAGGTCGTTCTGCCCGTTATGTCTGGCGACAGAGTAGGGGATCGAATGTAAGTGCGAAGCGGTCCACAAGAGCCTTGCCCTCCTTCGGCACGAGCCGTCTCCCTCTGGCGCAACGAGCCCGAAGCGGCTGCTGCGCCTCTACGCCAAGTGCATCGCCGGTCGAAACAGCGCATCCTCGACGCGTCGCCGCATGACGCAGGGTGCTCACCTGGCCGCGCCCTCCCCTTCGACGGCCGCCACCACCAGGACCCCCAGAACACTCGGGGGTCCTTCGTCGTTCGCGCCTGCGGAACGCGCGACGCATGGCCGTGTCAGGCACCCATGAGCGTCCACCGAGCAACCATGGCATCGTCGCGGGACATGGCATCCGGGCCTGAGAGGGTCCGAAGGAAATCCGAAGTCGCCTCGGCGATGCTGCGGCCATGAGTAACGACCTCGTGATCACGACGGTGGGTCGCAAGACCGGGCGACCGAGGACGACGACCCACTTCTACGGAGAGGACCGGGGACACCTGGTTCTGGTCGGGCCGGGCTCGGAGGCCGGTCCGCACCTGCCGGGCTGGTACCGGGACCTGATGGTCAACCCGGACGCCGAGGTCCGGGTGGACGGCAGGACGTTGCGTGTGCGGGCGCACACGGCCCGGGGCGCGGAGCGGCGGCAGTTGTGGAAGAAGCTGGTGGCACGCGAGCCGGTCTACCAGCGTTACGCGGACGCGGCACGGGGCGAGATCCCGGTAGTGGTGCTTGAGGAGACGGCATGACGAAGTTCAGCGAGATCCAGGACGCTTTCGAGGCCTACATCGGCGACATCGTCTACGCGACCATGACGACGGTGGACAAGAAGGGCCGCCCCCGCGCGCGGGTGCTCATCCCCGTCTGGGAGGTGGTGGACGGTGAGCCGCTGGGCTGGCTGGCGACCTACAAGACGCCGGTCAAGGCGGGCCACCTGGCCGGGAATCCGCACACCACGTTCTCGTACTGGACGCCGCGCCAGAACGCGGTGAGCGTCGACACGGTCGCGGAATGGGTGGAGGACATCGAGGTCAAGCGTCGCGTATGGGATCTGTATCGCAGGACCAGCCCCCGTGGGGCGGGCTACGACCTGGGCAACTTCTGGACCAGTCCAGGCGACCCGAAGCTGCACGTGCTGCGGCTGGAGCCATGGCGGGTCCAGGTGATCCGGGGCACGGACCTGCGCAGCCAGATCTGGAAGAAGGACACGTAGGTCACCGCAGGCGGGCGACGTCCCTGCTCAGTGCCGCGCCTGACGACCGTCTTCGCGTTCATACGGCTGCTGCTGCCGGGAAGTGATCGTGACAGGGAGATCCGTGTACGAGGTTTGAATCGGTACAGGCAGCATCAGTCCCAACCTAGATCAAGTTCTCGGACCTTAACCGCGATGTGTGGTCCGCTGAGGCGACTCTTCGTTCGCGTGATCGTCAACCCCCGCGTCGAGGCGGAGGGGATCAGATTCCGCGGGGGTCGGGGAAACCGATCCAGCGCAGCAGGATCATCCGGGCGTCGGCGGGTGCGTTGTCGCGGTCGGTGCCGAAGCGGTGCACCAGTTTGAGGTACTCCTCGTGGAACTCCTTGAGCTGCGCCTTGGTCATGAAGGTGCTGGCGCGGGAGCTCTGCTGCCAGTCGCCGGCCTCGTCCCGGTTGTGGGCGAAGGCTGACAGCAGCCGTAGGTCCTCGGCGAGTTTGGAGTCACCCAGTTGCTCGGCGAGGTCTTGTTCGGCATTGGTCAGTTCTTCGCGGGGGGGCGTCCGCCGGTCGGCTTTAACGACGTCCCACCAGCGTTCCCGCCCTTTGGCGCGGTCGCGCAACTCGGTCACGAAACCGGTGTCGGACAGCATCCGCAGGTGGTAGCTGGTGGTCCCGGTGTTCTGGCCCATGGCTTTGGCCAGCGTGGTGGAGGTGGCTGGGCCGTGATTGGCGAGGTGGCGGAGGATCTCTCGCCGCAGTGGGCTGGCGAGCGCCTTCATCGCCGCCGGGGTGTGCATGACCGGTTCGCTTGACATTTGACCAGCTTAACCATGCCGAGGCAATTCTGCAGAAAACTACATGCAGAGAAAAACTTGCAGAAAAAATTCTGCAAGGCTAGGGTCGGGCCCATGATCTGGAATCGAATCGCCGGGTGGTCACTCATCCTGGCGCCGGTGGGGCAGCTCGGCGGCTGGACCTTCATGAGGTTCGGCGGCAATGAAGGAGTCGAGCCGTGGTCGACGATCGCGCATGCGGTGTGGCTCATCGGTTTCGTGCTGCTGGCCATCGCCTGCGTCGAACTGTTCCGCCGGGTCCGAAGCCGCGGTGCCGGGCAGATCCTCGCCAGGGTGAGTCTGACAGTGGCACTGATCAGCGTCACCGCCTCGATCGCCGAGATGCTCGTCGACCTGTATGTCGGATTCGCCACCGACACTCACGCGCAGTGGGAGGTCATGGACCAGCAGATCCGAAGCAATCCCGTAGCCGAGTCGATCCTGTATGGATTCGGCACCCAGCTTGTCTACCTGGGGTTCCTGGCCCTGATCATTCAGTTGGCCATCCTGAGGCGAATCAGCACGACGACCCTGACACTCGTCCTGGCCACTCTGGTCCTGTTCATCGGCTACGAAGTGCTGGACGGACCTGGCCGCCAGGCCCTCATGCCGTTCGCGGTCCTCTGCATGTGGCTGGCCCTGGCACCCTTGGGATGGAGGCTACTGAAGCCGGCGCCCCAGGCCGCCGACGCGATCACGCCGTAGCGGTTCGCGGCAATCGGTCTCCGGTGAACATGTTCCTGTCGACCGGCACGGAATTCGCACGTCCCACCGCGAGGTCCACGAGGCGCAGCGCGGTGAACAGGTCCTGGTAGGCGTAGCCGAGGCGTGTCGGGCGCAGTCCCATGGCTCTGCGCCTGCCGAAAGCGTCATCCGGCCAGGTCATAGCCATTCTGGGACCACCTGATACCCGCGATCCCCAGTCGTGCATAGTGCGACATGATGATCTTCATCCTCTTTCGTTTGGCCTATCTCGCTGATGCCACGGCTTTCCTCGCGATAGGAGGGCACAGCGTTGACGGCGTCGGGGGATACGACATCGGCATCGCCGCTTCCTGTGGCGAGGTCCCCGAAGGTGGTGGTCTCCTGTGCTGAGCTTGGGTTCAAGGAGTCGTCGCAACACTGCTGTTCATCAGTCAGCGCTCTGCTACTGAGCTGCGGGAACTCATATGGCTCAGGGCTCGCCTATGTTGATCATTCCGGGCATGTTGCGGATCTTGCTGCGGGACGTGTCAGGCTGGTGGACATGGAGACTGGTTCCGTCCGCAGGGTCCTGGCCGTTGAGCCGGATGGTCCGTGGCTGGTGCTCGTCAATGGGATCACCTGGAATGTCGAGTCGCGAAATGCTGGGGTTGATACCCCTTTTGCCATGTCGAGGCTGGCGCTCTTACCGCTGTTGGAGAGGCCGCGGGACGAAGTGGAGAGCCTTGCCAGGCAGGCGCTTGGTCCTGATGATCCAGACATCGCTGAGGTCCTGCAAGCGGTCATCCAGTGCGGGCTTTCGGGGCCGTCCGAGTATTGGATCTCACGAGCGCTGGCATGGGTGATCACTGATGAAGTCGGGCTCTTTGCCGGGCTGCTCACGGAGATCGCTGTCGGGCGGTCGGGTTCCCAAGCCACACAGCACGCCGCGAAACGGCTCTTGAAGCAGAACGGTCATTGGCCAACCCTCTGGCGCCAACCTCGTTGCTAGCTTGGAGAGTACGGATCGTGATCTTGCAGGCTGCGGCAGTGCCGGTCAGGCCGCATTGCCCTTTGGCCGAGAGTCGCCGCGACTCCCCGTGAATGACCGCACTGACGGCACGCAACGCACACGCGCATGGAACCCTGATGCCGTGGAGCGGATGACACTCGCTGGACTGCTCGACTGTGGCGGAGAGGCGGCATCCGCTTGTCGGAGCGCGCTCCTTGCCGGCGACGAATTCCATGTCTGGGAGGAGAGAGTGTCCATCCGGGAACTGCTCGGCATCTATCGTCGTCGTGAGCGGTACATCCGACGGAAAGGGATTCCTTCGCTCGGGTTCGCTGAGGCTATCGAAGATCTCAAAGCATGTGACTTTGCTCAAGTGCTTCTGGGTTACGTGAAGAGTGACCAGCTTCCGTACCACTTTCAACTTTTCCTGGCGCCAGATGTCTCGCACGTCGTCGCTTGCCTCGGTGCAAGTCGGGATCGGTAGGCCTCGCCCGTGCGTACGGCACACGTCTCCCGCCCGATCGTCCCGTCACCGTCGTCCCACCCGTCAGGGAAGCGGGCCAGGGGTCAGAGGTGAAGGTGGAGCTCCTCACTGGAAGAACGACCTTCACCTCTGACCCTTGGTCTGCTGGGCTTGTCCTGGGGCGATGGTGACGGGACGCTCAGGCTTCCACCTCAACCACTGACCGCCTGGTGTTCGTCGAGATCATCCTTGATCCCGAGGCCGCCGGAGGCATAACAGGGTCCCGGTAGTAATCGATGAAATTCCAACGCCTGGTGGGAGTCCATCGGACTCCCACAAGTCCCATCCAAATCGGGTCGCTACCGCCCCTGCTGCGCCAGTAGGGCTCGCTCCTCCATTGGAGAGAAACCATTCCGCAGGGGTGGCTCACCGCGCTCGCGGTCCCAGGCCAATACGTCGGCCGCCGTCACCTCCAGCGGGGTCGCGGGCATGCCCGCCGCACGGGCCCGCGCCGAGCTGCGCTGCTGCGTTGGCCAGTTCGTCCGCACCAGCGGGAACAGCGGTGGCACCACGTCGGGTGACACCGGCACGATCTCGACTTCAGTGCCCGCCACCCGCGCACAGGTCTCGATGAGTGCCCCGAGCGTGGTCGGCTCAGCAGGCCCCACCGCGTTGAACGCGCCGGAGCGCTCGTCAATGAGCAACCGCACCACCAGGCGAGCCAAGTCGCGCGAGTCGATGATCTGCACCGGCTGCTTGGGATCTGCGGGCAGCGCCACCGGCCCGCCGCGCGAGGCACGTCGCACCCAGTACGTGAACATGTCCGATGGATCGTGTGGCCCGGCCACCTTTCCCGGCCGGACGATCGTCGCTCGCGAGCCGTACCGCGCCACCACATCGTCCTCACATGCCACCTTGAGCGGACCGTAGGTGTCGTCGTCGAGCTCCTCGGTATCGCGCACCACCGGCCGACGCGGAGCGTCCTCATCCGAACCCGGTCCCACGCTAGTGCGCTGATACACCGCGTGGCTTGAGATGAACAGGTATCGGCCAACCCGGTCCCGGAGCGCGTCCATCGACTGCGCGACATGGCGCGGCACGTAGCCGCTGACGTCCACGACCGCGTCCCATGTGCCATCGTGCAGTGCTGCGTAGTCGCCGGTGTCGCGGTCGCCGATGAGTCGCGTCAGCTGGGGGAACAAGTCGGTCCCGGTCTTGCCTCGGCCGAACAGGGTCACCTCGGCATCGGCACGCAGGGCGTCCTCTACGATGGCGCGACCCACAAAAGATGTACCGCCAAGAACAAGAATCCGCATGGCCAGCGACAGTACTAAGAGGAATCACGAAGCGCTCTGAGGAACTGGTCAAGGTGGAGCACCCACAGGCGTAGCCAAAGACCCGTTCGGAGTGGCGCGGCCGGCGGTATGCCGTAGGCACCCGAAAGGCGAGGGCAAGCGAGTTCGGCCGGCGGCGCCACGGCGGAAAGTCATCCCCGTTGCTGTGCTGTTGAGATCAGTGAGCTCTTTTCACCCTGACGGCGCTGGTCGCGGTGGGTGTGCGCGGAGCGATGGCGGATGAGAGGAGGCTCCCGGTAAGACAGCAGTCGACCAAGATCCGATGCCCCAACCGGGAGCCTC